>DASZDF010000155.1:0-3606 GCA_035942275.1 Solirubrobacteraceae bacterium
GCTCGGGCCGACGGTGTCCGTCGTCGTCGCTCGCGCGCCCATCGACGCGGGCGCGAAGGTCGAGACGCGGTCGCTCGCGGTCCGCCACGTCCCGGCCCGCTTCGCCCCGCGGGACGCGTACGCGACGCCCCCGGAGGTCGCGGGCCAGCGAGCGGCGGCGAACATCCCCGCCGGCGCGGACGTGACCGCAGCGGCGCTTGCCGATCCGGCCGCACCGGCGCCGGGAGCCCCGGTCGGCAGGGGAGAGCGCGTGGCGGAGATCGTCGCCGCCGGCCCGCAGGACGTCATCGTGGCGGGGGCGCGCGTCGACGTCCTCGTCACCCGCGAGCCCCGCCCGGGCGCGCCGGGAGGAACGGACCTCGCGCTCGAGGACGTCGAGGTCCTGGCAGCAGCCCCCGCACCCGCCGATTCGAACGCCGGCGCCCCGCGCACCGCGGCCTCCCTCCGGGTCAGCCTCCGCCAGGCCGTCTACCTCGCGGCGGCGCAGAGCTTCGCCCGCGAACTCCGCCTCCTCCCGAGGGCTCACGGCGATCACGGCCGAGCCGGCGCGCTCACCTACGGCGCGAGCCTCGGGTGATGCTCGGGCCGCTGATCGCGTCCGGCCTCGACGCGCCGCTGCAGGTGGCAGCGGTGATCCTCAGCATCGCCGCGTTGTGCGCGGGTGCCACGGGCGCCGTGGCCCTCATCCGTGGGAGCAGCAGGGACGAGATCAGCGAAGCGACCACCAGGGGCGCCGCGCTCGGCTTCATCGTCGGAATCGTCTTCGGTGTGGTGGCGGTGGTGTACCTTGTCCTCAGCTGATCAAGTGAAGCGCCTTAACCGTCTGTCCTCCGTCGGTCGCGCGTTCGTCGTGGCGATCCCCATGGCCGCGCTCGGGTATCTGTTCGCGGTGCTCGGCGCCGGCGTCGCGGGCTTCGTCATCGCCGGCGCGCTCACGAGCCCGTCGATCGTGTGGATCCTCGACGCCCACCCCGATCGGCCGTTGGCACGGCGCCCGCCGCGCTGATCGCACCCCCGCCGCACCTGGGCTGATCGTCCACTGCACCCGGGGCCACGCTCAAGACTGGGGGTGGGCTACCGACAGCACGGATCGATCCCCATGAACGTGCGCTCGCTCCTCATCCTGCCCGCCGCCGTTGTCGCGATGCTCGCGCCGGTCGCGGCCGCCGACGCCGCCACCGCGCGGACGACGTACCCCACGATCACGAAGATCGACCCGCTGAACCTCGCCATCGGCGAGACGATGAGCGTCACCGGGCGCGGGTTCGTCCCCGGCAAGAACAAGAACACGGTCGTCTTCAAGCGCGACAAGCAGCGCGCGATCTTCGCCAAGGCCGTCACCGCGACGGCGACGAAGCTGAAGGTCGTCGTGCCCGAGAAGCTGCGGCCGTTCCTGAGCAAGCGCTCCGGCGCCGACGTGCCGACGAAGTTCCGCATCCGGATCCTCGCCCGCCGCTTCGGCAAGAAGTACACGGCGCTTTCCGCCTCCCCGGTCATCGCCCCGGTCGCCCGCGCCACCGATCCGGTCGGCGGTCCCGTGGGCCCGCCCGCTCCGGTCGGCCCGCCGCCGGACTGCGACGGCGACAAGCTCGCCGACGACGTCGACGACGACGACGACAACGACCACATGAGCGACGCCTTCGAGGCCGCCATCGCGACCGACCGCTGCAAGGTCGACACCGACGGCGACGGCCTCTCCGACTTCTGGGAGTACCAGTCGGCGCTCGACCTCAACCTCCGCGCGCTGCCGTACCCGGGCAAGCGCCCGTACCCGAACCCGCTCTTCCCCGATCAGAACGTCGACTACGACGGCGACGGCATGCTCGCCTGGCAGGAGCACGCCATGTGGCTGCGCTACGCCGCCGGCGGGACGAGCATCTACTACAGCGACGGCACCCAGCGGAGCGATCCGGCCTCGGGCCTCACCGACGACCGCCGCGACGTGGACGCCGACGGGCTCGCCAACTGGTGGGAGGCCAACGGCCCCGGCCAGCGCCTCTGGTGGAGCGCGATGTACGAGAACGAGATCGAGTACGAGGTCGCCTACGCCGACCTGGACTTCCTCGACCCGGACACCGACGGCGACAGCCGCCTCGACGGGCCGGACGACGTCGACCACGACGGCTACTCGAACGCCGACGAGATGAGCCGCGGCAACCCGCTGCCGGACAAGTACGACGCGTCGCTTCCCGCCCGCCCGCGCTGGGTGCAGGTCTTCAACCCGTGCCTGCCGGATCCCGAGGCGATCACGTGCTCGCTGCACCCGCCGCTGCCGCTGAGCGACAGCTACCCGCCGTTCCAGACGCTCGGGCTCCCGGTGCCGACCGCTCCGGCGGACGAGTACCCGCGTCCGCTCCCGTGGCCCGCGCCGCCGCCGGTCATCGAGCAGGGCTAGACCGAACTCCATCTGCAGCTTCGAGGGGGCGAGTCCGCAAGGGCTCGCCCCTTCTGCGTTGCGTGGACCCCGCCGCTCGCGCCGACGCCCTCGACTCCCTGGCGACCTCGTTGCGCGAGCGGCTGCTCGCCGACGCCGACGACTCGGGAGCGGAGCCGGCCGCCCGCATCCGCGCGCTGGTCGACCGCGAGGCCGGGATGCTCGACGCCGCCGCCCGCGACGAGCTCGCGCGGCGGGTGGCGGAGCGGTCGTTCGGCCTCGGCCCGCTCGAGCCGCTGCTGGCCGATCCGGCCGTCGAGGAGATCATGGTCAGCGGTCCCGGCCGCGTGTGGGTCGAGCGTGGGGGAAGGGTGGAGGAGACGGCGGTGGCGTTCGGCTCCGAAGCCGAGCTGCGCCACGCGATCGAGCGGATCCTCGCTCCGCTCGGGCGCCGCGTCGACGAGGCGGAGCCGCTCTGTGACGCACGGCTGCCGGACGGGTCGCGCGTCAACGTCGTCATCCCGCCGCTCGCGCTCGACGGCCCGTCGCTGACGATCCGCCGCTTCCGCCGCCGCGGGCTGTCGCCGGAGGACCTGGTGGCCTGCGGATCGTGGTCGCCGCCGCTCCACGACCTCCTGCGCGCCGCGGTGCGCGCGCGGCTGAACGTGCTCGTCAGCGGCGGGACCGGCTCGGGGAAGACGACGACGCTGAACGCGCTGTCGGCGTTCGTGCCGGAGCGCGAGAGGATCGTGACGATCGAGGACGCCGCCGAGCTCCGGCTGCGTCAGCCTCACGTCGTGCGGCTCGAGGCGCGCCCGGCCTCGCTGGAGGGCCGAGGCGAGGTGACGATCAGCCAGCTCGTGCGCAACGCGCTGCGAATGCGGCCGGACCGCATCGTCGTGGGCGAGGTCCGCGGGGCGGAGGCGCTGGACATGCTGAGCGCGATGTCGACCGGCCACGCCGGGTCGCTGTCGACGGTGCACGCGGGATCGACGGAGGAGGCCCTGCGCCGCGTCGAGACGCTCGCGCTCATGGCCGGCCTGGGCCTGCCGCACGCGGCGATCCGCGAGCAGATCGCAGGAGCGCTCGACCTCGTCGTCCACCAGGCGCGGCTGCCGGGCGGGGCGCGGGCGGTGGTGTCGGTCGGCGAGGTCGTGCGCGTCGCCGCCGGCCCGGCGGTGCGGGAGGTGTACGCGCTGCGAGACGGCCGCCCGGTGTGGAGGGCCGCGGGC
>DASZDF010000156.1:0-4364 GCA_035942275.1 Solirubrobacteraceae bacterium
GCGCTGCGGCTGACGCGCGCGAGCGGCACGCTCGAGGCGGGGGTCGTCGTGCTCGAGGCCGACCTCGGCGACCCGCGGCGCGCCGTGTCGCTGGGCCGGCGGTTGTGGCGTGCCGCGTCGAGCGTCGGCTCGGCCGACGCGCTGGGCTGGGCGCTCACGCGCTCGGGCCGCCCGCGTGAGGGCCTGCGGTGGGCGCGGCGGGCTCTGAGGCTCGGCTCGCGCGACCCGGGTTTCCTCCGCCACGCCCGGATTGCCGCCAACCGGGCCTGTGACGGTCCGCAACCTTGGGGCGTAGAGGACTGTTAGAGAAGTACGCGAAGCCCTAACACGAGCTTTGCCTCGCGTTTGGGTGCGGCTTAGACACTCCCTGGAAGCTGGCTTCCGCCATGAGCGCGAACGTTCCCCCCACGATCCCCGACCCCTCCGACGGCCTCCAGGCGTTCCTCGAGGCGATCGGCCGGGTCCAGCTCCTCAACGCGCGTCAGGAGGTCGAGCTCGCCAAGCGGATCGAGCGCGGCGACCTCGACGCCAAGCGGCACATGATCGAGGCGAACCTGCGCCTCGTCGTGCACGTCGCCAAGCGTTACCGCCGTGAGCGGGAGGGCGAGGGCGCGCTGTCCTTCCTCGACCTCATCCAGGAGGGGACGCTCGGGCTCGTGCGCGCCGTCGAGAAGTTCGACCACCGCAAGGGGTTCAAGTTCTCCACGTACGCGACGTGGTGGATCCGCCAGTCGATCGCCCGCGCGATCGCCGACAAGGGGCGGACCGTCCGCCTGCCGGTGCACGTCGTCGACCTCGTCAACAAGATCAGCCGCGCCGAGCGCGAGATCTCGGTTCGCCTCGGCCGCGAGGCGACCTCCGAGGAGATCGCCGCCCACCTCGACCTCGGGGCAGAGCAGGTCGAGGACCTGCGCCGCGCGTCCCGCACGCCGGTCTCGCTCAACGCGCCGGTCGGCGACGAGGAGGACGGCGAGCTCGGCCACCTGCTCGCCGACGAGAGCTCGGCCTCGCCCGAGGCCAGCGCGGAGGAGGCGATGCGCGAGGAGGCGGTCGCCGAGGCGCTCGACCAGCTCTCGCACCTCGAGCGGCGCGTGCTCCAGCTCCGCTTCGGCCTGGGCGGAGAGCTGCCGCACACGCTGCCCGCGGCGGCGAAGGAGCTCAACATCACCGCGCACCGCGCCCGGCTCATCGAGGTCGGCGCGCTGGAGCGCCTCCAGCACCTGCCCGAGGGCCAGGCGCTGCGGGCCGCGGCGTAGTCCTTCGGCGGCGCCCTCGCGGGCGGAGCCACTTCCCTTACGGAGCGAGCAGCGGGGCGGGCGTCGCGTGAGGCGCGATGCTGCGTGGCCCCGCTGCTCGGGGCGCGCCCGCGAGGGCGGCGGCGAACGCCTCGTGGTGCAGGTCGGCGCGCTCGCGGCCGTACGGCTCGGCGAGCTCTTGGCTGACGACGAACGCCCAGTCGCTGGACTGGAGCGCAAGCAGCTCGCGGATCGCGGCCGCATCGAGGTCGTGCCTCGCCGCCACCGCGCGCAGCTCCGCCGCGCGCGCCCGCCACGCGAGGTCGGCGACCTTCGGGCCACTCCACGTCGACAGGTCGCGCGGCCGGCCCCAGGTCGTGACGGGCAGCGGCGGTGCCGGGTCGGCCTCGACGTCCTCCACCGCGTCGTCGAGGTGCACGAGCTCGACGCCCCGCCGGCGGCACTCGTCGACCACGGCGCCGAGCCAGCCGACGCCCTCGTACCACCAGTGCCCGAGCAGCTCGGTGTCCAGCGCGCAGACGCACAGCCCGCCGCCGGCCACGCGCGCCTCGACGCGCTCGACGAAGTCCGCCGCGTCGCGCAGCACCTGCTCGTGCGCGTCGCCGGGGTCGTAGACGCCGCCGTCGCAGCGCCACGGCTTGTGGTGGTGGGTCGTCCTCCGGTGCGAGTCTCGGTACGCGCCCTTCGAGGGGTAGCCGCCATCGCTCCACACCAGCTCGACGATCTCGCGGTCGATCGGCACGAGCAGCGGCCCGGCCTCGGAGCGCAGCGGGCGCAGGTGCCTCGCGCAGCCGAGCCCGAAGACGTCGGTCAGGTCGACGCACGTCGCCCGCACGCCCGCGGCCTCGAGCAGCGGGTCGAGCCAGGGCGCGTGCGCGCACTCCGGGCTCCACAGCCCGCCGCGCCAGGCGCCGCCGAACCGCGCGCGGTGCGACGCGATCCCCGTGTCGAGCTGGAGGCGCACGCCCGCGGAGGTGGCGAGGAGCGGGAGCACGGCGTGGGTGGCCGCGGACGTCCAGGCGGCGTGCCGGCCGAGCGCGCCGAGCAGGTCGCCGCCGAGCGCCTCGTAACGTGCGCCCGCGCGCACGTAGTCGAGCGCCGAGCGCTCGATCTCGCGCGCCAGGTCCTCGCGCCCGCCCGACCGGCACCCCGCCGCGTCCAGCTCGTGCGTCGCCACCCGCGTCGTCGCGAGGAAGTCATGAAACCGCTCCGGCACGCCCGACGCGTCGAGCTGGTCGCACAGCACCGGCGTCAGCGAGAGCGTCAGCTCCGGCGCCCGCTCGAGCACGTCGAGCAGCGGCAGGTACGACGTCGCCATCGCCTCCCACAGCCACTCCTCGCCGAACGGCCACGACCCGTAGCCCTCGACGTAGGGCATGTGGGTGTGGAGGACTATCGAGAGCGGCAAACCGCGAGGAAGTCCAGCGCCCGGTCGTCGGCGGGCCGCAGCACGAAGTCCCGCACGTCCATCGCGGGGATGAACCAGTCGTAGAAGCGCTTCGTGATCCCGAGCCGCGGGTGCACGCTGTCCCACCCGAGCCTGATCGCCCGCTCGTGGACCAACAGCTTGCGCGCGTGGTAGAGCCCGAGCACCTCGACCTCGTCGTAGTGCGCCTCGCACAGCGCACGGAACTCCTCGAGGCGGTACTCCTTGATGTGCCACGGGTTCCCGGACCGCTCCTCGCCCTTGGGCGCGAGCGTCAGCACGTTCGGCGTCGAGACGTACGCCACCGGCGCGCTGCGCTTGAAGTTCTCGAGCACCGCCCCCGGGTCCTGGACGTGCTCGATCGTCTGGAGGAACGAGATCGCGTCCGCGGGCTCGCCGTAGGTCTCGACGAGCGAGCGCTCGAAGCGCACGTCCGGGTACCGGGCGACCGCGTGGAAGAACGCGTCCGGGTTGGCCTCGACGCCGACGACCTCCCGCGCGGTCCGCGCCAGCACGTTCGCCCCGTAGCCCTCGCCGCTCGCCATGTCGATGACCTTCAGCCCGCCCACCCGCGCGCGGATCCACTCGTAGACGACGAGGTGGCGCTGGTACCAGTAGTTCTCCTCGGGGACGTCGGGCAGCGTGCGCTCGCCGGTCAGCTCGAGCGGCGGGACGCCCTCCGGCTGGTCCTGCTGCACGTAGCTCGGGGTGGCCGACATGGCGCGGGACGCTAGTAGACTCGCGCGCCGCAATGGCGGCCCCTGCCACAGCGGAGGCGATCCGCGCCGTCAACACGCGCTACCACGACGACGCGGCCGCCAGCTACGACGCGAAGTGGGGCATCGACTTCGGCCCGGGCGGACTGGAGCAGGTCATGGGGAAGCTCGGGAAGGTCCTCCCGCGCGGCGCCTGGCCGTTCGGCGACGCGCTCGAGGTGGGCGCCGGAACCGGCTACTTCTCGCTGAACCTGCTCCTTGCCGGGCAGGTCCGGACGGCGACGTGCACCGACATCTCGCCCGGGATGATCGACGTTCTTGAGCGCAACGCACGCCGGCTCGGCCTGGAGGTCGACGCGGTGGCGTGCGACGCCGAGCGGCTGCCGTTCGCGGACGGCTCGTTCGACGTCGTCCTCGGCCACGCGGTCCTGCACCACCTGCCGAACCTCGACCGCGCCTTCGCGGAGTTCCACCGCGTCCTGCGGCCGGGCGGCTGGGTCGCGTTCTGCGGCGAGCCGTCGCGGGTCGGCGACCAGCTCGCGGGCGTGCCGAAACGCGCGGCGTGGGAGGTCGCACCGCTGTGGCGCCGCGCGATGGGCGCGAAAGAGGCCGTCCATCCCGTCCAGCACGGCGACGCGGAGCCGGGGCTCGAGCACGTCGTCGACGTGCACGCCTTCCGGCCCGAGGACCTGCAGCGCCACGCGCGCGCGGGCAGGTTCGAGGACGTCCACGTGCGCGGCGAGGAGTTGCTGGCGAGCTGGTTCGGCTGGGCCAACCGCGCGCTCGAGGCGACCGCGGAGCCCGACTCCGTGCCGTGGGCGTGGAAGCAGTACGCCTACCGCGGCTACCTGCTGCTCCAGCAGGTCGACCGCCGCCTGCTCGAGGGCCGCCTGCCACCGGCGATCTTCTACAACCTGATGGTCGCCGCGCGGCGTCCCTGAGGGCTTCTTTCGGGGGGATTCGCGC
>DASZDF010000157.1:0-2926 GCA_035942275.1 Solirubrobacteraceae bacterium
AGCGCCCACTACTACGGCGCCGAGCAGGACGACCCGGCGTTCTTCACCGAGGACATGGAGCGCCCGCACCCGCCGCGCACGCGGATCGAGAAGGACATCGTCGAGGCCGAGCAGCTCGTCGCCGACTTCGCGCACTCGAGCAGCGACGTCGACGTCTGCGTGCTGCGCTTCGCCAACGGCCTCGGCGGCGGCCTGCGCACCGCCTACACGCGGCTGCTCCGCCTGCCGGCCGTCCCGGCGATCCTCGGCTTCGACCCGCGCTGGCAGTTCATCGACGAGGACGACATCGTGGGCCTGCTCGAGTACGCGGCGCGCAGCGACATCGAGGGCGTCTACAACGGCGCCGCCGACGGCGTGCTCGTGCTCTCGGAGATCGCCGACCTGCTCGGCAAGCCCCTCGCGCCGATCCTGCCGCCGTGGGGGACGGGGCCGGCCGCCGCGGCGCTGAGCCGGCTCGGGCTGGAGATCCCGCCCGAGCTGCTCCAGCACCTGCGCTACGGGCGGGGGCTGGACAACCGCAAGGTCAAGGCCGCCGGCTACCGCCTGAAGTACACGACGCGCGAGGCCACGGTGCGGATGGGCGAGGCGCTGCGCCGGGAGCCGCTCATGCGCGCCGGGCAGGAGCCCTACCGCTACGAGCGCGAGGTCGAGGACTTCCTGCGCTACAGCCCGAGCGTCAAGTCGACCGAGCGCCGCGAGCCGAAGCGCCAGAACGTGGCGCGCGGAGAGCGAAGAGAATTGCCCGAGAAGACCCGGGGGTAAATACCATCCCGCCGTGCGCAGTCCGCAGTTCATCGTCGTCGCCGTCTTCCTGACGCTGCTCTTCGCGGGAGCGGGGGCGGTGTGGGCGTACGACGCCAGCCGCGACGACCGCATCGCCGACGGCGTCAAGGCGGGCGGGATCATGCTCGGCGGCCTCGGCCGCGAGGAGGCGCGGCGCAAGCTCGAGAGCGAGCTGGTCTCCGCCCTGCGCCGGCCCGTCGTCGTCCGCGCGCGGCGCAAGCGCTTCCGGCTGAGCGCCGAGCGCGCGCAGGTGAAGGCCGACGTCGACGCGATGGTCGACGAGGCGCTCGAGCGCAGCCGCCGCGGCAACGTGGTCGAGCGCACCTGGCGCTCGCTGACCGGCGGCGAGGTGGAGGCCGACATCGAGCCGCGCATCACCTACGACGAGGACGCCGTGCGCGCGCTCGTCCGGCGCATCGACAGGACGACCGAGCGCGATCCGGTCGACGCGAAGGTCGACTTCCGGCCCGACGGGGTCAAGGTCGTGAAGTCGCGGCACGGGATCGCCATGGACTGGCGGAACCTCGAGGCGAAGATCCAGACGGCGCTCGAGCAGCCCGATCGCGCGGTGCGGACCGTCCAGGCGCGCGTCCGCATGGTCCAGCCGAAGGTCGGGACGAAGGAGGTCGCGAAGAAGTACCCGGTCCTCATCACCATCGACCGCGCGAGCTTCAAGCTGCGGCTCTTCAAGAAGCTGAAGCTGGTCAAGGAGTACGGGATCGCCGTGGGCATGGTCGGCCTCGAGACCCCCGCCGGCCTCTACAACGTGCAGAACAAGGCGGTCAACCCGGCGTGGAGCGTCCCGAACTCCGCGTGGGCGGGCGATCTGGCCGGGCAGGTCATCCCGGGCGGCACGCCCCAGAACCCGCTCAAGGCGCGCTGGCTCGGCATCTACAACGGCGCCGGCATCCACGGCACCGACGCGACGTACTCGATCGGCACGAACGCCTCGCACGGCTGCATCCGGATGCTCATCCCCGACGTGATCGAGCTGTACGACCAGGTGCCCGTCGGGGCGCCCGTCTACATCGCGTAGTCGCGCAGCTCGTCGACCTCGATCTCCTCCCACCCCTGCGTCAGCAGGGAGGCGTGGTGGTCGGAGTGTCGAAAGGCGAGAGCGCCGATGAACACGTCCTTGACCCGCTTGCGCATGACCGCGTACCACATGGTCGTCGCGTCGTCGGTGCCGCGGATGCGCAGCCACGGCCGCGGCGGCGGCGAGATCCCGTCCGCGATGCCCGCCTCGATGAGCTGACGCTGCGTGGCGACCTCACCGCTCGACGTGTCGATGAAGAACATGGCCATGACGTCCGAGGCTAGTGCGTGGGACGAGGCGCTCGAGCTCTTCCAGGCCGACCTGCGGCGCCGCGGCGCCGCCGAGAAGACCCGCCGCGCGTACGCGGTCGACCTCGGCCAGCTCGCGGCGTGGGCGACCGGGCAGTCACTCGCCCCGGACGCCGTCTCGCCGAAGGATCTGCGCCGCTACGCCGCCCACCTCGGCCAGGCGCGACCGGCCGCGGCGACCGTCGCGCGCAAGCTCGCCTCGCAGCGGGCGTTCTTCCGCGTCCTGCGCGAGCACGGCCGCATCGCGCACAACCCGGCCGACCTCATCCCGTCGCCCAAGAAGCCCGGCAAGCTCCCGCGCACGCTGAAGCCGTCGGAGGTCGCGGCGCTGCTCGACCGCATCCCGGCCGCGACGCCGCTCGAGGTCCGCGACCGCGCCCTCTTCGAGCTGGCGTACGCGTGCGGGCTGCGCGCCGAGGAGCTCGTGAGCCTCGACACGACGTCGGTCGATTTCGACGCCGAGGAGGTCCGGGTCGAGGGGAAAGGCGCCAAGACGCGCTTCGTCCCGGCGGGCGAGGCTGCCCTCCGCGCGGTCGCCCGGTACCTCGAGCGCGCCCGCCCCGCGCTGGCCGACGCCGACGGCGATCCGGCCCTGTTCCTGTCGAAGTCCGGGCGCCGGCTGTCGACCTCGGATGTCAGGCGGCGCCTGCGAGTCTGGGAGCGCCACGCTGCCGCGCAGGGTGGGATCTCGCCACACGCGTTGCGCCACAGCTTCGCCACTCACCTTCTGGAGGGCGGTGCCGACTTAAGGGCCATCCAGGAGCTGCTCGGACACAGCTCTTTGTCCACGACCCAGATC
>DASZDF010000158.1:0-3067 GCA_035942275.1 Solirubrobacteraceae bacterium
GCGCGGCCGCGTCCGCGCGGTCGGCGTCGCGACCCGCTCGCTCGCCCGCCGGCCGAAGGCGCTGCGCGCCGCGGCGCGGCTGCTGCGCACCGCGAAGGCGGCGCAGGTCGAGCGCGCGTTCGTCCCCAACCCGAAGCAGGCGGAGAAGGCTCTCACCGGCCGGGCGCTGGCGGGCACCGACAACCCGCAGCTCAACGACGCGCTCGCGCTGCTCTGCAGCCTCCAGGTGCAGAGCCGCGCCCGCTAGCCGAGCCGCTCGTCGAAGAACCCGGTCACCCTCTCCTCGTACTCGCGCGGGAAGTCACGGACGGCGGAGGTGTGGCCGGCGTCGGGCAGGTTCCAGTGCTCGGTCTCGGCGGTGGCGGCCGCGTCGAAGAGGACGTTCGCGTCGCGCTCGTCCTTCGTCCCCGCCGACACGAGCAGCGTCGGCGCCTCGATGTCTCCGACGAGGTCCTCGAGCGTCCTGCTCGGCTCGTCGCCGGACATGACGTCGATCGCCTGGAACATCACCCAGCCCGACAGCGAGCCGACGGTGACCTTCGGGCTGATCCGCTTGAAGTCCTCGAGCGTCCGGCCCGCGGCGCCGTCGGACACGATCGCGTCGAGGTCGTCGCGGGTCGACGCGATGTCGAGCACGGTGTCGGCCCCGCTCGACAGGCCGAGCGCGCCGATGCGCCCCGCGTCCTGCTCGGCGAGCCAGTCCATGGCGCCGTCGGCGTCCTTCTCCCAGTCCCAGCCGTAGGAGTTCGGGCTGCCCTCGCTCCTCCCGCGCCCGCGGGAGTCGTACATGAGGATGCCGTAGCCGTGGCGCTCGAGCATCTTCGCGTGGTCCTGCGCGCCGTTGCGATCGCCCCCGCCGCCGTGGACCAGCAGGACGGTCGCGCCGTTGCGCGCGGGCCGGTACCAGCCGGAGAGCTTCAGCCCGTCGGTCGACTCGAAGGACACGTCGCGGTAGGCCGCGGAGGGCGGCTCGCCGACGTCCTCGCGAGGCTTGTGCAGCTCGAACACCGAGAACGCGACCGGGATGACGACCGCGACGAGGACGACGAGGAGCGCCGGGACGGCGACGACGCGGTTGACCCACCGGCGGCGCGCGGTGGCGGCGGCCTCGGCGCGGCCGCCGAACGGGATCCACGCTGCGAGGCCGAGCAGCCCGACGCCCGCGAGGGCCGCCCCGAGGCCGGTCAGGTCGCTGCGCTCCGGCCCCTCCCACGAGACGTGCACGACGTGCATCGCGCCGTTGACGAGCGCCGGCAGGCCGAGCGCCAGCGCCATGGTCGCCCGCAGCGCCGGGCGCACGCGCGGGAAGGCGTAGACGGCCCCGGCGGCGAGCACCAGCGAGAGGACGCCGGCGAGCGCGTGCTGGCCGAGCCCGACGCCGGGCTGACGACCGACGAACGCGTCGTCGACCGCGTGGAGCGCGGCGAGGGCGAGGGCGGCGGTGAAGAGGCGGCGGGCGGTGAGCATGGGAGAACCCTCCCTGCGCGGGCACCCCCGGAACATCGGGGACGCCCCCTGGACCGGGCTCCCTGACCCGTAATCCGCCCGGCCGGCGTCAGGCGACGACGCGGAGCTGGTCCAGCGCGGAGTCGGCGGCGCCCTCGAGGTAGCCGCCGGCGGACGCGACCTGCTCGACGTAGTCGACGATCGCGTCCGTGTAGACCTCCCCGGGCACCGCCGCCGGGATGCCCGGCGGGTACGGCGTCACGAGCTCGGCGCTGATGCGGCCCACCGCGTCCTCCGGCCCGACCAGCTCGGTCTTCGCGAAGAACGCGTCCCGCGGCGTCATCGCCTGCTCGGTGCGCAGCTCCGGACGGGTCGGGAGGTCCATCCGCGCGTCCTCGCCCGGCGACCCCTCCTCGTCGACGAGGTCGCGCAGGGCGTCGACGAGCCGGTCGCCGTCCTCGATGCCGTGCGCGAACGTGACGAGCGGCATGATCCGGCGGTGGTCGACCAGCTCGATGTCGACCTGGCGCTCGTCGCGGATCCAGTCGTCGGCCTCGAAGCCGCTGAGGCCGACCGGCCACGTCTCGATCAGCGGGTGCGTGGGGTCGACGGCGGCGACGCCCGGCCGCTGCGCCAGCTCCTCGAGGCTGACCACCTTCAGCTCCGGGACCTCCGCCGCGAGGCGCTCGCGGATGTGCCGCGCGGTGGCGATCGCGCGATCGAGCAGCTCGTGGCCGTCGCGGACGAACTGCCGGCGCGCCCCGTCGATGCTCGACAGCAGGAGCGTGGAGGCGCTCGTCGACTTCTCGAGCTCGAAGCAGAGGTTCAGGCGCTCGGTGTCGATGCGATCGCTGCCGACGGAGAGCACCGACGTCTGCCCCAGGCCGGTGATCGTCTTGTGCACGCTGCCGATCGCGAGGTCCGAGCCCTGAGCGAGCGCGCCCTCCGGCAGGTCGGGGTGCCCGCTGAGCGCGTAGTCGAGCCCCCACGCGTCGTCGGTGACGAGCGGCACGTCGCGCTCGTGGCACGCCTCCGCGATCGCGCGTACGTCCGCGGCGGTGCCGTAGTAGCTGGGCGTGAAGATGACGACGGCCTTCGCGTCGGGATGCTCCTCGAGCGCGGCCGTCACCGTGGCCGCCGTCGGGACGTGCGCGATCTCGAGCCCCTCGTCGTAGACGGGGTCGATCCAGGCCGGCCGTGCGCCGCTCATGATCAGCCCCGCCACCGAGGACTTGTGCGGGTTGCGGGCCATGATGACCTTCTCGCCGGGCCCGGCGACCGCCATCAGCGCGACCCTGACGCTGAGCGAGCTGCCGTTCGTCGAGAACAGCGTCTGCTGCGCGCCCACCGCCTCGGCGAACAGCTCCTGCGCCGTCTCCTGGACCGCCCAGACGTGGTCGCGCGTGTCCACGCCGTGGCTCATCGGCAGGTCGAACCGCGCCGCCCCCATGCCGAGCCACCGCGTGAACTCCGGCGCCGGGCCGCGGCCTCCGCTGTGCGCGGGGATGCCGAAGCTGAGCATGCCGCGCTCGTGGTAGTCGCGCATCGCGTCCGCGATCGGCACGCAGTCCTGGTCCTTGGTCACCGGGCTCTTGCGCTCCTCGAGCTTCGCGCTGATCCG
>DASZDF010000159.1:0-20556 GCA_035942275.1 Solirubrobacteraceae bacterium
TTCTGGATGAGGACGTCGGCGTGCGACTGGAACGCGTTGACCTCGATCGCGCCGACGTTGTTGAAGTTGTTGAGGATGTGGATGTCGGGATCGCCGCCCGCGTGCGCGATCGTCGCGTTGAAGTAGTCCCAGCCCTCGGGGGCGTCGGACGCCATCGAGCCGACGAGCGCGAGCTGCACCTCGGGCATCTGCTCCTTGACGAGGCGGTACGCGTCGATGACGCCGAGCGGGTCCTTCCACGGATCGAACCGCGACACCTGGCACAGCAGCGGGCGGTCGACGTCGATGCCGAACTGCTGGCAGACGTACGACGCGTCCTCGGGCGACAGCGCCATGTTCTTCGGCGCCAGCGGGTCGATCGCCGGCGGCACGATGTTGACGGTGCCCTGCATCCCCTCGGGCACGTACGTCTGGACGTGGAAGAGCGACTGCGGGTATTCGCGGATGTACGGCAGGAGCTTCGCGATCGTCTGCGGGTTCGGCGTCGAGACGTCGATGTGGCAGCGCCAGACCCACGAGCGCGCCTTGTCCGGGACGAGCTGGTGCATCGCCGCCGGCTGCGGGTCGTGGACGATGCACACGTCCCACCCGCTGGACAGCTCGCGCGAGTTCATCTCGTTGTAGCGGCGCCAGACGTCCCACTGCTCGTCCGACAGGTCGTCGGGCGCGCCCTGGAGCGCGTTGTGCATCAGCTTCGTCGCGTTGAAGAACTCCTCGCGCCCGTAGATGACCTGCCACTCGCACTCGAGCCCGACGTCCTTCATGAGCGGGATGAGCGTGTAGAGGATCTCGGCGACGCCGCCGCCAAACGCGGTCGCGGAGAGGTGAAGGACGCGGGTGCCCTTCAGCGGCTCGACGAGCTCGCGGATCTCGTCGATGAGTTCGCGGCCGACGATGTGTTGGTAGTCGGCGAGCGTCTTGCTGCCGACGGCGACGGGCTGGAGCATGGGAGAGCCTCTAACGCTACTGGTCAGTGCGGAGCATCGGCCACACGCCGGAGCCGAGGAGCGGCCGGTCGTCGAGCGGCTCGGCCGCGCGGCGTCGCTGACGACGGCGCCGCCCTCGATGAGGCACAGGACGGCCGCCGCCAGGTCGTACGGGGTGTTGTTGAGCACCGCGCCCCGCGCCGACGACGCGTCCATCAGGTCGCCGAGCACCTCCACGACGAGGCGCGAGGGGCGGCCGCGCAGGCCGTAGACCCAGAACATCCGCTCGACGTCCTCGTTCTCCGACAGCCCCAGCGGCACGCTCGCCTCGAGGCCGCCGCCGCGCCGCGCGTGGAACCGGGCGCCGGACTTGATCTCGACGATCGCCGCCTCCTCGACGTCGCGCATGCGGGGCGACCCGCCGGCCATCGTCGCGAGCGCGACCGACACGCACGCCGACTCGAAGCCCGCCATCGCCGGGCGCGTCCCGTCGATCGGGTCGACGACGAGGACCTGGGCGCCCTCGCCGACGAGGCCGCGGTCCTCCGAGTAGAGCGCGACGCCGGGCGCGTGCTCGGCGACCCACGCCTCGAGGTGCTCCTCGGCCCGCGCGTCGATCGCGAACGTCGCGTCGCCGCCGGGAGCCGTTCCCTCCCGCACCCGGCCCGCGTGCGAGCCGAGCGACGGGAGGACCACCTCCCGCAGGGACAGCGCCAGCTCGAGGACCACCGCCGTGTTACGGGCGTTCGATCTGCTCGGGGCGCTCGTCGAGCTTGACGCGCACGGTGCGGCGCTCGCCGTCGCGCAGGATCTCGATCTCGATCGTCTCGCCGGGCCGGCGGTTGGCGACGATGATCCCGAGCTCGGTCTCGGTGTCGATCTCCTCGCCCTCGATCTTCGTGATGACGTCGCCGCCGGGCGAGACCGGCCGCGCCTGGAAGCGCTGCTCGCCGCTGCCCGCCTTGATGCCGGCGTCGTCGGCGGGGCCGTCCTCGACGACCTCCTGCACCCACGCGCCGTGGTCGACGCCGAGGTCGAAGCGCTCGGCGAGCTGCGGGTAGATCGCCGTGGTCGACACGCCGAGGTAGGCGTACCGGACCTCGCCGTCGCGCTTGATGTCCTCGATCGAGCGGCGGACGTTGTCGACGGGGATCGCGTAGCCGACGCCCTCGCCGCCGCCGCTGCGCGTGCGGATCTGCGCGTTGATGCCGATGACGTCGCCGTCGCCGTCGATGAGCGGCCCGCCCGAGTTGCCGGGGTTGATGGCGGCGTCGGTCTGCACCGCGCCGAGCGTCTCGAACCCGGTGAGCGACTCGATCGCGCGGTCGGTCGCGGAGACGACGCCGACCGACAGCGACTGCTCCTCGCTGAACGGCGAGCCGATCGCCGCGACGGGCTCGCCGACCTGCACGTCGCCGCTGCGCCCGAGCGGCAGCGGCCGGATGCGCAGGCCGTCGCGCTCCTTGAGCCGCAGCAGGGCCACGTCGGCGTTCGGGTCGAAGCCGACGATGTCGGCGGGCACCTGGTTGTCGTCGGCGAACTTCACGTAGACCTCCTTGGCCTTCGTGATGTCGCGCCCCTCGCCCTGGGTGACGACGTGCGCGTTCGTGACGATCTCGCCCTCCTCGTCGACCACGAACCCGGAGCCCTGGCCGCTCTGCGGGTCGTCCTCGTCCCCGCCGCCGAAGATGCCGCCGCCCTGGCCGCCCTCGAAGACGCTGATGATCGTCACGACGCCCGGGCTAGCGCGGCGGTAGATGGCGCGGGAGTCGAAGCCGCCCTCCTCGTCGCCCTGCTGCTCGATGACCTCGACGCGGGTCGTCTTCTCGACCGTCTCGGCGACCGCCGGCTTCTCCTCGCCGGACTTCCCGGAGGAGCCGCCGAGGCCGGGCCCCTCGCCGTCGCCGCCGCAGCCGGCGACCGCCAGCGCGAGGGCGGCGAGGAGGGTCAGGAGGGCGCGGGTCACGCCGGCAGCTCGAGCGTGAACGTCGTGCGGCCGGCGAGCGCCTCGACCGACAGGCGGCCCTGCATGCGGTCGGCCAGCTCGCGCGCGATGGCGAGCCCGAGGCCGGAGCCCTGGTTGTCGCCCGCGCTGTAGAAGGGCTCGAAGAGGCGCTCGAGCGCCTGGCGCTTGATGCCCTCGCCGAAGTCGCGCACCGTCAGCTTCACGTGACCGTCCTGACGGTCCGCGGTGACGACCATGTTCGTGCCGGGCGGCGTGTGCGCGAGCGCATTGTCGATCAGGATACGAAGGATCTGGGCCACCCGCTCGGGGTCCACCTCGGCCTCCACGTGCCCGCCGTCGAGCCGCAGCTCGATGCGTGAGTGGTGACGCGCCAGCCGCGGCTCGAACTCGCTGGTGACCGCCTTCGTGAGCACGCCGAGGTCGGTCGGCTCGGGGCGCAGCTCGAGCGATCCCGCTTCGAGCTTCGAGAGGTCGAGCAGGTCGGTCGCGAGCTTGCCGAGGCGGTCGACCTGGCCGCGCAGCTGGGTGAGGAACGCGTCGCGCGTGTCGGGATCGAGCTCCTCGTCCTGGAGCAGCTCGAGGAACCCGCCGAGCGAGAAGATCGGCGTGCGCAGCTCGTGCGACGCGGTCGCGATGAACCGCTTGCGCGCGCTGTCGAGCTGCGCGAGCTGGCGCTGCATGTCGTCGAGCGCGAACGCGAGCTGCCCGAGCTCGTCGTCGCGGTCGACGGGGAAGCGCACGGTCATGTCGCCGCGCGCGACGCGGCGCGCGGTCCCCTCGAGCGTCTTGATCCGACGCGCGAGCCGCGACGCGAGCAGGAGGCCCGCGCCGAGCGCGAGCAGCAGCGCGATCGCGCCCGAGACGAGGATCCGGTCGCGCACGAGGTCGACGTTCGCCTCCACGTCGCTCAGCGAGGCCGAGTAGACGACGACGCGCTCGACGTCCTTGCCCTGCATGACCGGGAGCGCGGCCTGCGCGAGGCGCCCGTCGACGCTCGTCTCCGTGCCGGTGGCGATGCGCCGCGAGCGCGCCGCCTGCGTCGCGACCTCGAACTGGAGGTCGCCGGTCTCGCCGATCGAGTCGGCGACCGGCGCGGTCTGGAGGTTGCCGCTCACCCGGTCGACGCGGAGGAGCGTCACGCGCGAGCCCGCGCGGTCCCCCGTGCGCCGGACGACCTTCTTCAGCTTCTCGATCTCGAGGTCGCGCGCGGCGACGATCGCGTCGGAGAACTCGCCGGCGTCCGACGACAGGCTCTCGAGCTTCTGCTCCTCGAGGTTGTCCTCGAGCGACGGCGCGACGTAGACGTAGACGAAGCCGACCGCCGCGACCGCGACCGCGAAGACCAGCAGCGCCAGGCGGGTCCGGATCAGGCGCAGCGCCATGGGTGACCTAGTCGGTGTCGCGGAACCGGTAGCCGACGCCGCGCACGGTGAAGAGGTACTCGGGGTCCTTCGCGTCCTGCTCGAGCTTCTCGCGCAGGTGGCGGATGTGCACGTCGAT
This sequence comes from Solirubrobacteraceae bacterium, assembly GCA_035942275.1. GTDB lineage: Bacteria > Actinomycetota > Thermoleophilia > Solirubrobacterales > Solirubrobacteraceae > CADCVT01. The sequence continues at coordinate 4,393 of DASZDF010000159.1, forward strand.
CGTGCGCGGGTCGCGGAACGCCGAGTCGCCCCAGATCCGGGTCAGCAGCATCTCGCGCGTGAAGACGCGGCCCGGGTTGCACGCGAGCGCCTTGAGGATCTCGAACTCGACGTAGGTCGCCTGCACGTCCTCGCCGCGCACGCGCACTGTGCGCTTCGCGAAGTCGATGCGCAGCTCGCCGACCTCGAGCGGCTCGTCGTCGCCGAGCTCCTGGTTGCGCTGCGCCCACGTCGAGCGCCGCAGCGCGGCCTTGACGCGCGAGCGGAACTCCCTCAGCGAGAACGGCTTGGTGATGTAGTCGTCGGCGCCGAGCTCGAGCCCGACGACCTTGTCGACCTCCTCCGCGCGGGCGGTGAGCATGATGATCGGGACCGTGCTCTTGGCCCGCAGCCGGCGGCACACCTCGAGCCCGTCGAGACGCGGCATCATCACGTCGAGGACGACCAGGTCGTACTGCCCGTCGTCGAAGCGGCTGAGGGCCTCGCGGCCGTCGGATGCGCACGTCACGTCGTACCCGTCCTTCTGGAGCGGGTACGAGAGGAGGGTCTGGATGGCGCGCTCGTCGTCGACGAGCAGGATGCGGGGAGAGCGTTCGGCCATGTGTCCGATCTGGTCATATGGTGACAACCGCCCTGATGCTGGACGTCCGCATCTACCGCAGCGCGTTCGTTCCGCTCCTCGTGGCGGTCGTCGTCGTCGCCTTCTCGCTGGCCGAGCGCCCGCGCCCGATCGGCACCACGCTCGCCCCCGACGCGTTCTCCGGCGACCGCGCGATGCGCACGCTCCAGCAGCTCGAGCGGGAGTTCCCGGAGCGGCGGCCGGGCTCGCTCGGGGACGACGCGCTCGCCGAGCGGGTCGCCGAGGTGCTGCGGTCGCCCGCCGAGGAGGACGAGGACGCCCCGCAGGCCGCGCCGCGCGACGAGGAGGCCGCCGGCTTCGCGACGACGCGCCGGGTCCACGACGGGCAGACGATCGACGGGGAGATCGGCCTCCTCACGATCATCGGCTCGCGCACCGGGCGCGACGAGCGCGGGATCGTGGTGATAGCGGAGCGCGACGCGGCCGAGGCGCCGTCGCGCGGGCGGCTCGCGGCGACGGCGGCGCTCATCGAGCTGGCGCGGGTCTTCGACGGCCGTGCGACCCGGCGGACGCTCACGCTCGTCTCCACCAGCGGCGGCAGCGGCGGCGAGGCGGGCATCCGCAGCCTCGCGCAGGAGCTGCCGCACCCGGTCAACGCCGCGATCGTGCTCGGCGACATGGGCAGCGATCAGGCTGTCGACCTTCCGGTGGTGGTGCCGTGGGCGGAGGAGGGCGGCCTCGCGCCGATGCGCCTGCGGCGGACGGTCGAGAGCGCGGTCGAGCTGGAGACCGACGTCGAGGACCCTGGCTCGCCGCGCGCGCTCGCACAGCTCGCGCGCCAGGCGGTGCCGCTGACGCTCACGGGCCAGGGCGCGCTCGGCGCCGAGGGGGTCGCGGCGGTGACGCTCTCGGCGACGGGCGAGCGCGGTCCGTCGGCGGGGGCGGAGGTGTCGCGCGAGCGCCTGGAGGCCTTCGGCCGCGCGGCGCTGCGCTCGATCAGCGCGCTCGACAACGGCCCCGACGTGCCGGTGGGGCCGCGCGAGTACCTCGTCTTCCAGCGCCGGGTGATCCCGGTGTGGGGTGTCCGGCTGCTGGGCGCGATGCTGCTCTTCCCGCTGCTGCTGGCCGCCGTCGACGGGCTGGCGCGCGTGCGCCGCCGCCGTTCCCCGGTCGCCCCGTGGCTGGGATGGATCGTCGTCGCGGCGGTGCCGTTCCTGCTCGCCTGGGGCTTCGCGCGCGTCCTGGGGCTCACCGACGTGCTGCCGGCGCCGCCGGGGCCGGTCGACCCCGAGGCGCTGCCGGTGGACGCCCCGGGGCTCGCCGCCGTCATGCTGGCGCTCGTGCTCGGCTTCCTCGTCCGCCCGCTCCTGCGCCGCCTGGTCGGCGCCGCGCGCGCCCGCGACGTCGGCGAGGACACGGGCGGGGCGGCCGCCGCGCTCGCGCTCGCGGTCGTCGTGCTGGGCGTCGGCGTCTGGGTCGTCAACCCGTACACCGCGCTGCTGCTCGCCCCCGCGCTGCACCTCTGGCTGCTCGCGACGGTGCCCGAGGTGCGCGTGCCGCGCGGCGTCGGGCTCGCGCTCGTGCTCGCCGGCCTCGTGCCGTTCGTGCTCGTCGGCGCGTACTACGCCGAGCAGCTCGCGCTCGGGCCGATCGAGCTGGGCTGGGAGGCCGTGCTGCTGCTCGCCGGCGGCTACGCGGGGCCGCTCGGGGCCGTCGCGTGGAGCCTCCTCCTCGCCTGCGCGTTGCTCGCGGCGAGCGTCGCGCTGCACCGGCGCAACCCGCGCGCGGAGGCCTCGGAGCCGGGCGCCGTGACCACGCGCGGGCCGCTCGGCTACGCCGGACCGGGCAGCCTGGGTGGAACCGAGTCGGCTTTGCGTCGATAAAAAGGAACGCATGCGATCCGCCCTTCGCGCCTTCTCGACCGTCCTCATCGCCGCCGGCGTCCTGCTGCTCATGGACGCCGGGCTCACGCTGGCGTGGCAGGAGCCGGTCTCCGCCCTCTACGCGCGGTTCACCCAGAACGCGCTCGGCGACGACCTCCAGGAGCTCGAGCAGGCCGGTCCGACCCCGCTCGAGCGGCGGGCGCTCAAGAGCCTGCCCGACCAGCGGCGGCGGCTGGCCTTCCTCGGGCGCTCGCTCAAGCAGCGGCTCGAGGGCGGCGAAGCGGCCGGCCGCATCCGGATCCCGTCGATCGGGGTCAAGCAGGTCGTGCTCGACGGCACGTCCGACGCCTACCTGCGCAAGGGACCCGGGTTCTTCCCGGAGACGCCGTTCCCCGGCAGCGGCGGGACGACGGCCATCGCCGGGCACCGCACCACCTACGGGGCGCCGTTCCGCGGCCTGGACGACGTCGAGCGCGGCGACGCGGTCATCGTCGAGATGCCGTACGCGCGGTTCGAGTACCGCGTGGAGCGCACGCGGATCGTCGACCCGGACGCGTTCTGGGTCACGAACCGCGTCGGCTACGAGCGACTCGTGCTCAGCGCGTGCCACCCGTTGCACAACGCGACGCAGCGGATCGTGCTCTTCGCACGGCAGGTTCGTGTGGAGCCGCGGGGCTCCAAGCTGGACGCCTGAACGAGGGGTCCTAGGACTGGCGTCCAGGGACGCGTGCCGGGGTCGTGCGCCGGGAAACACCGTGTCGATGGAGCGCGAGATGGTGGTCAAGGAGCTGAAGGACCGGATCGCCCGGTCGCAGTACGACGTCGACTGCCGCGCCGTGGCCGAGGCGCTGCTCGCGCGTCACGCGCGGTGCTCGAACCCGCTGAGCGCGACCTCGCCGTGGGCGTCGCTCAGCGCGATCCCCGCGGGGCCGCGGATCACGCGCCCGACGGGAACCCCGCCCGGCATGCCGGACGGCCCGCAGGCCAGCAGCTCGTAGTCCTCGCCGCCGCCCGCGGCGAGCTGCGCCGTCGTCGTGCCGAGCTGCTCGGCGACCTCGGCGACGCCGGGCGCGACCGGCAGCGCGTCGAGGTCGATCTCGATCCGCACGCCGCTGCGGGTCGCGACGTGCGCCACGTCGGTGGCGAGGCCGTCGGAGAGGTCGATCATCGCCGTGGCGCCCGCGCGTGCCAGCGCGCGGCCCTCGTCGAGGCGGGGCGTGGGGCGCAGGTGCGCGCGGAGGAGGGCGTCCGGCCCGGTCGCGCGGCGCTCGAGGATCGCGAGGCCGGCCGCGGACGCGCCGAGCGGCCCGGTCACGAACACGGTGTCGCCGGGGCGCGCGCCGTCGCGGCCGACGAGATCCTCCTCCGCGTCGGCCCACCCGACGGCCGTCACGGCGATCGTGAGCGCCGGCGCGCGGGTGACGTCGCCGCCCGCGAGGACGGTCCCGGTGACCTTCGCGAGCGGGAGCAGCCCGTCGAGGACGCCGAGCGCGTCGGCCTGCGAGAACCCGTCGGGGAGGCCGAGCGCGACGTACGCCTCGCCGGCGTCGGCGCCCATCGCCGCGAGGTCGGAGAGCGCGGCGGCGAGCGCGCGGTGGCCGGCGTCGGCGGGCGTCGCCTGGCCGAGGCGGAAGTGGACCCCGTCGACCATCGCGTCGATCGAGGTGACCGCGAACGGGCGCGAGCGGACGACCGCCGCGTCGTCCCCGGGCCCCCGCACGAGCCGCTCCGGCGCCTCGCCGCCGAGCGCCGCGCGGATCGCCTCGATCAGCGACAGCTCGGACCAGGTCACTTGTGGCGGTAGACGATGCGCGCGCGCTCGAGGTCGTACGGCGACAGCTCGACCCGCACGCGGTCGCCGGGCAGGATGCGGATCCGGAACCGGCGCATCTTCCCCGCGACGTGCCCGAGCACCGAGTGCCCGTTGTCGAGCTGCACCCGGAACATCGCGTTGGGCAGGGCCTCGGTGACCTCGCCCTCGAACTCGACCTTCTCCTCCTTGGACACGGCGGACGCGACCCTAAACCCTCGGGCGGCGGCGCGAAAGGGGAACCCCTACGGCGTCGGCTCTCCGCCGGTGCCGTCCTTCTTCGCCTGGCCCGGCGGCACGCCGCCCTGACCCGGCGGCGCCCCCGTCGCCGGCGGGTCCTGCGGCGGGGTCTCGTAGAGGTCCGGGTCGTAGTCGGGCGTGTCGTTCTGGGTGCCGCCCTCGGGCGCCTCGACCCCGCCCGGGCCGGTGGTCGTGCCGTCGGGGGTGGTGGCGCTCGGATCCGTGGGGCCGGTCGTCGTCCCGCCGGGAGCGCCGGTCGACGCGTAGCGCCCGAAGAACGGCGCAGCCGTGAACGGCGTCTTCGGCGGCGCGAAGTCCTCGCACCCGCGCTTGACCTGCTTCATGTACGCGCCCCAGATCTGCGCCGGGTACGTGCCGCCGGCCACCGAGATCGGGGTGGTCGGCGGGTACATCTCGATCCGGCTCGCCGGGAAGCCGACCCAGACCGACGTCACGAGGTTCGGCGTGAAGCCGACGAACCACGCGTCGGTGTGGTTGTCGGTCGTGCCGGTCTTGCCGGCCGCGGGGCAGCCGATCTGCGCGCTCGTGCCGGTGCCGCCGGTCATGTTCTGCTGGAGGATGTCGGTGACCTTCGACGTGACGCCGTCCTCGAACGCCCGCACGCGCTTGCGCTGGAACGGGCGCTCGACGCGGCCGTCCGGGAACTCGACGCGGGTGACGCCGATCGCGCGGTTGCGCAGCCCGCCGGAGGCGATCGTCGCGTACGCGTTCGCCATCTCGAGCGGCGAGCAGCAGTAGCCGAGGCCGCCGAGGATCTCGCCGGGGTAGCCCTCGAGCTTGCTCGTGATGCCCATGTCCTTCGCGGCGTCCTTGACCGCGTCCGGGCCGATGTCGAGCGCGAGCTGCTGGTAGACGGAGTTGTCCGACGCCGTCGTGGCGCGTACGAGGTTCATCGAGCCGCCGTACGTGTTGCTGTACGTCTTGACGTCGATCAGCCCGTACTTCGGGTCGGTGAACTTCAGGGGCTTCGACACGTAGGTCGTGCTGTCCGGCGACACGCCGCGCTTCAGCGCCGCCATGAGGCCCATGATCTTGAACGTCGACCCCGGCTGGCGCTTGCCCTGCGAGGCGAGGTTGAACTTCGTCTCGTTGTACTTCGCCGAGGACGCCATCGCGAGGATGTGGCCGTTGCGCGGGTCGATCGTGACGATCGCCGACTTCGGCGCGTTCGGGAAGTTGAGGACGCTGTTGATCGCCTGGCGCGCCTTGTCCTGCATCTTCAGGTCGACGGTCGTGTAGATGCGCAGCCCGCCGCGGCGCACGTCCTCGATCGTGTACTTGTCGATCAGGACCTGGCGGACGTAGTCGAAGAAGAAGCTCTCGCGCCGCTGGGCGTAGAAGCGGCTGCGCTGGACGCCGAGCGGCTCGTCCTTCGCCTCGGCCAGCTCGACGGGGCTGATCATCTCGAGCTCGGCCATCTTGTCGAGCACCTGGTTGCGGCGGCGCAGGGCGCGCTCGGGGAACATGAACGGGTCGTAGTCCGACGGCGCCTGGGGGAAGCCGGCGAGCAGCGCCGCCTCGTGCAGCTTGAGGTCGCGCGCGGGCTTGGCGAAGAACGTTCGCGCGGCGGCCTGGATGCCCACCGCGGTCTGCCCGCCCTGCGTGCCGTACGGAACGCTGTTGATGTACTTGTCGAGGATCCACTCCTTGGTGTGGCGGTTCTCGAGCTCCTCGGCGAGCTTGGCCTCGTGCACCTTCCGCTTGAACGTCCGCTCCTTGGTGATGTAGAGCGTTCGGACGAGCTGCATCGTCAGCGTCGAGCCGCCCTCGACCGTCTTGCCGGACTCGAGGTTCTTGATCGCCGCGCGGATGACGCCCTCGGCGTCGACGCCCTTGTGCTTGTGGAAGCGCTCGTCCTCGATGGCGATCGTCGCGTCCTTGACGACATCGGGGATCGTGTTGCCGGGGATCGGCGTGCGGATGACGTCCGACTCGATGTAGCCGAGGATCGAGCCGTCGGCGGCGTAGACGATCGAGGTGGCGCCGGGGTCGATCGCCTTCAGGCGCGAGAGCGGCGGGGCGCCCGCCGCGATGCTCACGACGTAGCCGACGACGCTCGCGATCCCGATGCCCACCACCGCGGCGGTGACGCCGAGGATGAGGAAGATGGGGCCGGTCGACGCGTTGCGGCGCCGGCGTCGCATACGCGCCTGACGGGACATGCAACGTCCCATTCTGGCACGGAGGTTTCGTTCCTCTGGCCGGGTGGGCTCAGCGAAGGCCCGCGGCGCGCAGCGCGGCGAGCGCCTGGGCGCGCAGCTCCGCCTCGCGGCCGGCGCGCTCGCGGACGCTGACCGGCGGCCCCGACACGCTCAGCACGACGCCCTCGGGGTTGACCTCCGCCACCGTCGCCTTCGCGTCCTGCACGCGGCCCTCGATCGCGTCGAGCGCCTGTCGCTCGTCGGCGTCGTGGGGGATCCACACCTTCGCCTCGACCGCCACCGTATCGGTGACGATCGAGTCGTTGCGCAGGACGCTGCCGGCGATCCGCTCGTTGGGGACGATCAGCCGTGCGTCGTTGGCCGTGCGCAGGAAGGTGTAGGTCAGGCGGATGTCCTCGACGACCCCGGTCTCGTCGTCGATCGTGACGAGGTCGCCGATGCGGATCGGCTGGTTGACCGCGAGCATCACGCCCGCGACGACGTTGGCGAGAACCTGCCGCGCGGCGAAGCCGACGGCGGCCGCCGCGATGGCGCCCGAGGCGAGGATGCTCGCCGCCAGGCGGTCGAGTGCGGTGAACTGGGAGATCGCGATGGCGATCCCGATCACCAGCAGGACGGCGGAGACGAGCCGGCGGACGAAGCGCAGCCGCGTGTCGAGCACGGGGTCGAGCTGCGGGCGGCGGCGCCGGAAGGCACGGTCGACGGCGTAGATGACGAGGCCGACCAGCACCAGCGTCCCGACGGCGGTCAGCTCGTGGTTCCAGCGGTTCAGGAAGCCGTCGGCGATCACGGCGGGTGACCGTATCCCAGGCGCGTCGGCGTTCGTCCTCTCGCGGGCGGTCGTCTGGGCGGCGGGGCTGGCGTCGGCGGCGCTCTTCGGGCTGCACGAGAACGCGGAACGCTTCGATCCCGAGGGGATCGCGCGCGGGCCGGGCGCGTACTGGGACTCGGTGTGGTTCCTCGAGATCGCGCGCGACGGCTACGCGCAGGCCGAGGACGCGGCGTTCTTCCCGCTCTATCCGCTGCTGCTGAAGATGACCGGCTCCACGGTGGTGGGCGGGGTGCTCGTGTCGCTGGCCTGCTTCGCCGGCGCGCTGTGGCTGCTGCACCGGCTCGTCGCCCTGGACTTCGGCGAGGAGGTCGCGCGGCTGACCGTGCTGCTCGTCGCCGTGTTCCCGGGCGCGGTCTACTTCTCCGCCGTCTACAGCGAGTCGCTGTTCCTGCTGCTGTCGGTCGGGGCGGTCTGGTTCGCGCGGACCGAGCGCTGGGCGCTGGCCGGCCTCGCCGGGGCGCTCGCGACCGGGACGCGCAGCGCCGGGATCGTGCTCCTCGTGCCGCTCGGGCTGCTGTGGTGGCGCTCCCGCCCGCGGCGCCCGGCGGGCGGCGCGTGGCTGGCGGCGGTGCCGTTCGGCCTCCTCGCGTTCTGCGTCTACCTGGAAGCGGAGCTGGGCGACGGGCTCCAGGTGTTCCGCGCGCAGGAGGCGTGGGGGCGCGAGCTGGCCGTGCCGCTCGTGGACGCCGCCCGGGCGGCCTGGGACGGGGCGACTGCGATCCTCGGCGGCGAGGAGCGGACGTGGCCGGTCTACGACACCGCCTGGCTCGACGTCGGGCTGTTCGCGACGCTGCTCGTCACGCTGGCCGCGCTGGGCGGCGCGCTCCGGCGGCTGCCCCAGGCTTACTCGCTCTACGCCGCGGCGGCGCTGGCGCTGCCCCTCGCGTACCCCGCGGAGGGCCAGCCGCTGATGTCGCTGCCGCGCTTCGTCGCCGTGCTCTGGCCGCTGCACCTGTGGCTGGCGATCGTGCTCGTGGGGCGGCGGGGCGCGCGGGTCGCGGTCCTCGGCGCGTTCGTCGCCGGCCTGGCCCTCGTGAGCGGGGAGGTGTCGACGTGGGGGTGGATCGCGTGAGGGCGGTCCTGCTCGACGCGCTCGGGACGCTGCTCGAGCTCGAGCCCCCCGCCCCGCTGCTCGTGCGGGAGCTGGCCGCCCGGGGCGTGCGGGTGAGCGACGAGGAGGCGTGGACGGCGCTGCGGGCGGAGATCGCGTTCTACCGCGCCCACCACGACGTGGCGGGCGACCGCGAGGGCCTGGCGGAGCTGCGGGCGCGCTGCACCGAGGTGCTGCGCGAGGCGCTCCCCGCGCACGCGCGCGACGCGACGGACCTCCAGGGCGCGCTGCTCGCCGCGCTGCGGTTCCGGCCGTACGACGAGGTCCCGGCCGCGCTCGCGGCGCTGCGGGCGCGGGGCACGCGCCTCGTCGTCGTCTCGAACTGGGACGTCTCGCTGCACGACGCGCTCGCCGACACCGGGCTCGACGCGCTCGTCGACGGGGCGCTCAGCTCGGCCGAGGCCGGCGCCGCGAAGCCGGACCCGCTGATCTTCGAGCGCGCGCTCGCGCTGGCGGGGGTGCGGCCGTCGGAGGCGATCCACGTCGGCGACTCGGTGGAGTTCGACGTCGCCGGCGCGCGGGCGGCCGGGATCGAGCCGGTGCTCGTCGTGCGCGACGGCGCGCCGGCCCCCGGCGGCGTCGAGACGATCGCGTCGCTCAGTAGCCTGGGTTCGCGGTGAGCTCCGCCGCCCCTCCGACCTGGCCCGCGCCCGAGCGCCCGGAGAGCCCCGTCGCTCCCGAGCCCGGGCCTCCCTCGCCCACCGGCCCCGACGCGTGGCCGGCGTGGAGCGGCCCGGTCGCGCTCGTGGCCGGCCTGATCGGGGCCTTCGTCGGCGGGCTCGTCGTCGTCATCGCCGCGCAGGGCTTCGGCGCCGACGTCAGCAGCGACGACACGCCGCCGGGCGTGCTGCTCGGCGCGACGGCGGTGCAGGACATCGCGCTCGTCGCCGCGGCGATCGTCTTCGCGCGGATGACCGGCCCCGTGTGGGCGGAGCACTTCGGCTTTCGCCCGACGCGGTTCTGGCGGGCGGTGGGCGCCGTCGTCGCGACGTACGTCGGCTTCGTCGTCCTCGCGTCGCTGTGGGGGGTACTCGTCGGGACGCCGGACGACGAGCCGCTGCTCGACGACCTCGGCGTCGACGAGAACGCGGTCCTGCTCGTGCTCGGGATGCTCACGGTCTGCGTCGCAGCGCCGCTCGTCGAGGAGATCTTCTTCCGCGGCTTCTTCTACCGGGCGCTGCGCAACCGGACCGGGATCGCCGTCGCCGCAATCGCCACCGGGATCGTGTTCGCGGCCGTGCACCTCTTCTCGTCACCGGCGGAGGCGATCGTCCCGCTGGCCGTGCTCGGCGCCCTCTTCTGCCTGCTCTACCAGTTCACGGGCTCGCTGTATCCGTGCATCGCGCTGCACGCGATCAACAACTCGATCGCGTTCGGCTACGCCGAGGACTGGCAGGCGGCGGAGGTCGTCCCGCTCGTCGCGGGGTCGCTCGCGCTGTGCGCCGCGATCTCGTGGACGGTGGCGCGTCGCTGGCGCCCCGCCACCCCCTGATCGCCCGCTTCGTGGCCTAGAATCGGCGCCCTTCATGCGTCGACTCCTCCCCCTCACCGCCCTCCTGGCGCTCGCCGCGTCCGCGCCGGCCGCCGCCCAGGATCCGCCCGCTCCGGCTCCCGCTCCGCCGCCGGAGCAGCAGCCCGCGCCTCCTCCTCCGCCGCCGCCCGCGCCCCCCACGCCGACGCTCCGCATCGCGACGCAGAAGGTCGGGCCGGATCGCGCGGTCCTCGCCGGGAGGACGTGGCGGATCGCCGGCCGGCTCGATCCCGCGCCCGACGGGCAGCACGTCGTCGTGCGCCTGTACTCGCGCGGCAAGAAGGTCGCGTCGAAGAAGGCGCGGGTGCGCAACGGCCGGTTCGTCGCGCGGTTCCGGCTGAAGAACGCGACGTCGCTGGCCGTGCGGGTCGTCCACCGCCCGACGCCGGAGCTCGGCCGGGCGAGCGCCGGGCCGCTGCGCTTCGACGTCCTCCCGCGCAAGGTAGAGGCGGGCCAGAGGGGGACCGCCGTGCGCATCCTCCAGCGCCACCTCGCTCGCAAGGGCTACGTCGTCGGGCGCCGCGGTTGGATGGACGGGCGGACGCAGCGCGCGATCGTCGCGTTCCGCAAGGTCGCGGGGATGACCCGGACCGCCGCGGCCAACAGCGCGATGATCGGCCGCCTCGCGCGCGGCGGCGGCACGTTCCGCCTGCGGCGTCCCGGGGTGAAGGGCCGGCACGTCGAGGCCGACCTGTCCCGCCAGGTCCTCGTGCTCGCGAACGGCGCGAAGATCGAGCGGATCTACCCGACGAGCTCGGGCGCGCCGGCGACGCCGACCGTGCGCGGGACGTACCGGTTCTACCTGGCGCAGCCGGGCTACAACTCGAAGGAGATGTACTTCTCGAAGTACTTCATCCGCGGGTACGCGATCCACGGCTACAAGTCCGTCCCGGTCTTCAACGCCAGCCACGGCTGCCTGCGCGTGCCGCTCGAGGACGACGTCTCGATCTACAACTGGATCCAGATCGGCGACCGCATCGACGTGTATGCATAGCCCTTGCGAGCATCCAGCTCGCGCTATTTGAGACGGCTGCTCGCCATCCGGGCTCGGCTTGACCGGCGCTGCGCGCCTACTGAGGCGCCGGGGCGCCGAGCGTCTCGGCCGCGAGGTGCCGCAGCAGGCCGCGCATCCCCTCGCGGGCGTGCACGGCGCGCTGGCGGTCGGCGCCGTTGCCGTCGGTGAGGATGCGCTCGACCTCCTCGAGCGCGGGGACGTCGACGTGGCGGCGGGCGAGCGCGACCGCGCGGCGGGCGACGTCGACGACCGGGTGCAGCGCGCCGTCGAACCAGATCGTCGCGCGCAGGCCGTCGCGGGCGGCGCGGAAGCTCGACTCCATGAGGATCCCGCTGTCGACGGCGCGTGACGGGCTCGCGACCTCGTGCAGGGCGAGGCCGTGCACGAGCGCGGCGAGGGCGGCGACGGCGCGGGGATCGGACTGGGCGTCCATGGCCCGGACCTCGACCGTGCCGAGCAGCGGGTGCGGCCGGACGTCCCACCACAGGAACGTGTAGTCGGCGATCTCCGCGCTCGAGACGACCGCCTCGATCGTGCGCTCGTAGTCGGGGAAGCCGCGGAACGCGGGCGGGATCGCGGCACGCGGGTAGGCGCGGAAGAGCTGGGCGCGGGAGGAGTCGAACCCCGAGTCCTTGCCGAACCAGAACGGGGAGTTCGCGCTCAGCGCCTGGAGCAGCGGGAGGTGGCTGCGCAGGCCGTTGTAGGCGAGGATCGCGGTCGCCGGGTCGGGCATCCCGACGTGGACGTGCGTCGCCGCCGTCGGCGTCCGCGTGATGAGGCCGCGCAACATCGCGACGATCGCCGCGTAGCGCTCGCCGGGGACGTGGACGACGTCGCCGAAGACCGCGTCGGGGTGGATCCCGGCGCCGATGGCCGACGCGCCCGCGGCGCCGAGGTCCGCGCGCAGGTGGATGAGGTGGTCGAAGGCCTCGCCCGCGTCGGCGCTGATCGGCGCCTTCAGCTCGATCTCCGCCTCGTAGGTGTCGGGCGCGAACCGCCCGTGGGGCGAGTCGATCGGCAGGCGCGGGAGCAGATCGCTGCCGGTGTGCGCCACCGCGCCCGTCTCGGCGTCGACGAGGATGAACTCCTCCTCGACGCCCAGCCTGAAGGACGGCCCGCGACCGAAGTTCACCTCGGGGATGCCGTGGGCCACCGCGCGTAGAGTACGGCTCACCTTGAGTCCCGCCCGCGACCGACTGGTGGCCGAGCTGCGCGAGCACGCGCTCATCGTCGGCCGGGTGACGCTCACGAGCGGGCGGGAGGCGGAGTACTACGTCGACGCCAAGAGGGCGATCCTCCGCCCGGCCGGCTTCCTCGCCCTCGGCGAGCTCGTCGCCGAGCGCGCGCGCGAGTGGGGCGCGACGGCCGTCGGCGGGATGACGATGGGCGCCGACCCCGTCGCGTGCGCGGCGCTGGCCGGCGGCGCCGACGTCAAGGCGTTCTTCGTGCGCAAGGAGTCGAAGGCGCACGGCCTCCAGCGGCGGGTGGAGGGGCCGCTGCTCGACGACGGCGACCGCTGCCTCGTCGTCGAGGACGTCGTGACGACCGGCGGGTCGACGCTCGCCGCGATCGAGGCGCTCCAGGACGAGGGCCGGACGATCTGCGGCGTCGTGTCGGTGCTCGACCGCCTCGCCGGCGGAGCCGAGCGCATCGAGGCGGCGGCCGGCGCGCCGTACGTCCCGCTCGCGACGATCGACGACGTCTACCCGGAGCGGCCGGACCGCTAGGCCCACCCCACTTCCCGGTCCACCGCGCCGCACCGCTTCCGGGTCACTGCGAAAGCGCCAGGAGGCCCCGACTTGAGGCCCATAGCAGCGGATCTGGACGGATGTCCGATGTCGGTCGCTCGTCCCGCGCCGATGGGGTGGGCGCACGGAAGGTCACCCACCCCCCCGCGGCGGCGAAGGGCAGTCGCCGCCGCAGACCAGGAGTCCCACCTGATGTCCCCCACGCTTCCCCCCGGCGCGCGACGGCTCGCGCGCAAGCTGCTGCTCCTCCCCGTCATCGTCGCCGCGCTCCTCGTGGTGCTCGTCCCCGCCCCCGCCGCCGGCCCGAAGTGGGAGAACCCCGGCAAGGGCGCGTGGTCGGTCGAGACCCACGTGCCGTACGGCCACGGCGACGGCCGCAAGATCAAGTAGCGCCCCGCAGCGCCATGGCCGCCGCCGAACCCCTCGCCGCCACCGCGGCGGTCGGGATGCCGTCCCGCTCCGTCGGGCTCGCCCGCCCGATGCTGGCGGCCTTCGTCGCCGTGACGGTGCTCGTCGCCGCGGCCGGCGCGGTCCCGATCCTCGCGCTGGCCGACTGGAGCATGCTCGGGGAAGGCGAGCTGCTCGCGCTGGCGGGGTTCGTCCTGCTCGGCGAGCTGTTCCCGATCCGGCTGCCCCGGCGCGACCAGCTCGACGAGATCACGCTGTCGACGCCGTTCGCGTTCGCGCTGCTGCTCGCCTACGGCCCGGCGCCGGCGATCGCCGCCTACGCGCTGGCGTCGGTCATCCAGGACCTCTCCGATCGCACGGCGCCGCCGAAGCTCGCGTTCAACGCCGCGCAGTACGCGCTGTCGGTGATGGCGGCCGCGGGCGTCCTGACGCTGCTCGGCGCCGGCGCGCCCGCGGGCGACGCCGCGCTCCCGGCGCTCCTCGCCGCGGGGGTGGCGATGTTCGCGGTCAACCAGGTGTTCGTCGGCGTGCTGTCGGCGCTGCTGACCCACCGCCCGGCGCTGCGCAGCCTCGCCGCCGACCTGCGCTTCCAGGCGTGGACGGCGGGCTTCCCGCTCACGCTCGGCCCCGTCGTCTACGCGGTCGCCGAGCGGGACCTCGCGCTCGTCCCGCTGCTGTTCTTCCCGCTGCTGGCGATCCACGTCGGCGGCCGCCAGGCGGTGCTCAACCAGCACCGCGCGCACCACGACGAGCTGACGGAGCTGCCGAACCGCCGGCTCTTCCTCCAGCGGCTGCGCGAGGACGTCGCCGACGGCGAGGGCGCGGTCGCGCTGCTGCTCGACCTCGACGACTTCAAGTCGGTCAACGACACGCTCGGCCACCAGCACGGCGACGAGCTGCTCGTGCACGTCGCGCACCGGCTGCGCGCGACGCTGCCGCTCGAGGTCACCGTCGCCCGGCTCGGCGGTGACGAGTTCGCGCTCCTCGCGGCGCGCCGCCCCGGCGAGCCGGCGGAGACGCTCGCGCGGCAGGCCGCCGCCGCGCTCGAGGCGCCGTTCGAGCTGGGCGGGCTGCTGCTCGACGTGCGGGCGACGATGGGGCTCGCGGTGCATCCCGAGCACGGCGCGACGGCCGAGGACGTCGTCAAGCACGCCGACGTCGCGCTCTACGCGGCCAAGGAGACCGGCGCCCCGTGGTCGCTCTATGCCTCCGAGGGCGACGTGCACACCCTCGACCGCCTGGCGCTCGCCGGGCAGCTGCGCCGGGGGATCGACCGCGGCGAGCTCGTCCTGCACTACCAGCCGAAGCTCGCGCTGCGCGAGGGCGGGCGGCACGGGGCCGAGGCGCTGGTGCGCTGGCAGCACCCGCAGCTCGGGCTCATCGCGCCCGAGGGCTTCATCGGCCTGGCGGAGCAGAGCGACCTGATCACCCACCTGACCCACCGTGTCCTCGACGACGCGCTCGCGCAGTGCCGCGCGTGGCGCGACGAGGGGCTCGAGCTGCGCGTGTCGGTGAACCTCTCCGCCCGCAGCCTCCTCGACGCGGACCTCGCCGCGCTGATCGGCCGTCTGCTCGACCGCCGGCGGCTGCCGTCCGACGCGCTGCAGGTCGAGATCACGGAGAGCCGGCTCGTCGCGGACGTGCCGCGGGCGCGCACGACGCTCGAGCAGCTGCGGCGCCTCGGGGTGGCGGTGGCGATCGACGACTTCGGCACCGGGTTCTCGTCGCTCGCCCAGCTCACGCGGCTGCCGGTGGACGAGATCAAGATCGACAAGTCGTTCGTCCTGGGCATGGAGTCGAGCCGCAGCGACGAGGCGATCGTCCGCTCGACGATCGAGCTCGGGCGCAACCTCGACCTTCAGGTCACGGCGGAGGGCGTGGAGACGCCCGAGGCGCTCGAGCGCCTCGAGGCGCTCGGCTGCGACTTCGCGCAGGGCTTCCACCTCGGCCGCCCGGTGCCCGCGGAGCGCTGCCGCCGCGACATCGAGCGGTTCGTCCGCGCGGGGCGCACCGCCGCGATCACGGCGCTCGCGCTGCTGGCGCTGCCCGGCCTCGCCGTGGCGCACGAGGACCGGGAGCAGCGGGGTGCCGCGCCGTACGTCGTCGTATACCAGGGCGGCGCGGACGGGGAGCACGCGACGTCGCGCCGGGAACGGGTGCTCGGCTTCCGCGCCGACCACCGCTACGGCGCGGCGCTCGACGGCTTCGCCGCGCGCCTGAGCGGCGAGCAGGTCGCACGGCTCGAGCGCGACCCGCAGGTCGCCTACCTCGCCCCCGACATCGAGGTGCGCTCGGCGGGGACGACGCCGCTCGCGACCGGGGAGGCCGTTCCGACCGGCGTCTCG
The DNA here is from genome assembly GCA_035942275.1 of Solirubrobacteraceae bacterium. GTDB lineage: Bacteria > Actinomycetota > Thermoleophilia > Solirubrobacterales > Solirubrobacteraceae > CADCVT01. Next base: position 20,078 of record DASZDF010000159.1, read on the forward strand.
CGCATCGGCGCGGCGGGCGGCGGGCTCGCTCAGCAGCCGGCGGACACCGCGGTGGCAGTCCTCGACACCGGCATCGACCTCAGGAGCGCCGACCTCGACGCGGTCGCGGGCGTCAACTGCGTCAGCTCGTCGTCGCCGCCGCACGACGACAACGGCCACGGGACGCACGTCGCCGGCACGATCGGGGCGCGCAACGCGGGCTCCGGCGTCGTGGGCGTCGCGCCGGGGACGAAGCTCTACGCCGTCAAGGTCCTCGACCGCAAGAAGGCCGGGTCGCTGTCGATGCTGCTGTGCGGCATCGACTGGGTGACGCGCAACGCCGCCGCGCTCGGGATCCGCACGGTGAGCATGTCGATCAGCGCGTCCGGTGCGAACGACAACGCGTGCGGGACGGTCAACCGCGACGCGCTGCACCAGGCGATCTGCCGCTCGACCGCGGCCGGCGTCGCCTACGTCGTCTCCGCCGGGAACGCGAAGGT
>DASZDF010000160.1:0-6687 GCA_035942275.1 Solirubrobacteraceae bacterium
TCCGCGCGCGGATCGACCCCGCGGTCGCCGCCGAGCTGCGCAACGGCACCGGCCCCGTCGGGCCGGGCCCGCTGGCCGAGGCGCTCAAGGCGCTCGCGAACGCGCGCGCGACCAACGACCGGGTCGGCCTCAACGAGGCGCTGGCCCTCGTCGCCTCGGCGGCGGTGCGGTGGCGGGAGCGGCTGTGACAACGCGGCTGCTCCCCCACCGCCCGCTCGACACGTTCCTGCGCGACGACCCCGGCCACCCGCTGGGCGGCGGCGGCATGCCCACCGGCAGGCCGCTCGGCGAGGAGGGCAGCCACGGAGCCCGCTGGATGAGGCTGATCCGCCGCGACCCCTGTGCCTACTGCGGAGCCCCGTCCGGAACCGTCGACCACATCCACCCGCGCTGCCGGCCGGACCGCACGACCCACCGCTGGGTCAACTGGACCGCGGCGTGCGCGCGGTGCAACAACGCGAGCGCGACCGCGCGCTGCTGCTGTTCCTTCTGCTCCGAAAGGGAAACTGACGAACGTGCCCGACCACGACGACCGCATCCGCATCATCGGCGACCACGACGAGAAGACCGTCGCGCAGCTCGAGCGCTGCGTGGGCGCGGAGGAGGACGCGCGCGGCGTCCTGTGCGCCGACGGCCACCTCGGCTACAGCCAGCCGATCGGCGGCGTCGTCGCGTACCGCGAGCACGTCTCCCCTGCGGGCGCCGGCTACGACATCGGCTGCATCGCGGCGGGTACCCCCGTCACGAGCGAGGACGGCTGGCACGCGCCGGTCGAGGCCGCACGTGCGTCCGACCCGCTGACGTGCTGGGACGGCGCCGGGCTCCGCGCGATCGACCCCTGCCTCGGCGCCGTTGGCCGCGGCCGGCAGCCGGTCGTCCGCGTGCGGATCGCCGGTGGGCGCGAGGTCGTCGCGACATCCGACCACGAGCTCCGCACGAAGCTCGGCTGGCGCCGGGCGGACGAGCTGCCCCCCGGCGAGCCCCTCGCGTGCTCCCCGTTCATCGGCCTCGCCTACGAGCCCGCGCCCGGCGCGCCGTCACCGGCGCTGTTGCGCGTCGCCGCGTACGTCGCGGGCGACGGGCACCTCCACACGAGCGGCAAGGTCGTCTCGATCTACACCAGCGTGCCCGAGGACGCGGTCGCGATGCGCGACGACGTCCTGAAGCTCGGCTTCGACGCGACGATCGACATCCGCGAGCGCGGCGGCAACGTGAAGACGCAGTACGTCGTGCGAGCCTCGTCCGTCCGCCTGCACCGGCTCCTGCGCGAGCTCGGGATCCCCATGGGCCGGAAGGCCTTGGCGTGGCGCGCCCGCGCGTTGACCTGGCTCCTCGAGCTCCCCGCCTGGATGCGGGCGCACTTCCTCTCCTCCTTCGCCAGCGCAGAGGCGACGACGCCGTCGCTTGTGCACGGCCGGATCCCGAACGTCGCGATCAAGCAGGCCGGAGCCGAGCCGCACGCCATCGAGATGGTCGCGCGTCTCGCGCAGTCGCTCGGCTTCCGGACGGGCACGAGCCTCAGCGGCCCCGCGTACGGCGGGGTGAGGACGTGGCTCCTGCAGATCCTCGGCGGCGAGGCAGAGCAGCTGCGGTTCATGCGGGAGGTCGGCTTCTGCCGGGCGATCGAGAAGCGGCGGGCCGCGGCTGCCGTACTGAGCGTCGCGGCACAGCGCGCGGAGATCGTTCGCCGCCGCGCGGAGGCCGTCGCTGCGGGCCGCGAGCTCGTGGCGGCCGGTGGCACGACGGTGCGCGAGGCGATCGACGCCGCGAGCGCGCGCTACGGAGTCTCACGCGCGCTGGTGCAGCACGGCCTGTACGGCCGCGGCGCGCCGCGCCCCCCCAAGGGCTTCCGCGCCGAGGCGGACTCGAGCAACGAGATCGCCTGGCTTCCGGTGCTCGCAGTCGAGCCCGCCGGCGAGGCGGAGGTCTTCGACGTCGCGACGCGCGACGGCGCGCAGAGCTTCCTCGCGAACGGTGTCGTCGTGCACAACTGCGGCAACAAGGCGGTGCGCACGCCGCTGCGCGCCGACGACCTGCGGCCCGACCTCCCGCGGGTCATGGACGAGGTCGTCGGCCGCATCTCGTTCGGCGTCGGCCGCAGCGCCGGCGTCAGGGCCGACCACCCGATCCTCGACGAGATCCGCGCGACCGACTTCCGCCCGCAGCGCGAGCTCTACGACGTGGCGGCCGATCAGCTCGGGACCGTAGGCGCCGGGAATCACTACGTGAACGTCATGGAGGACGAGGAGGGCTTCGTCTGGGTCGGCGTGCACTTCGGATCGCGTGGCTTCGGACACAAGACGGCGACGCACTTCCTCGAGCTCGCACGGCAGCCGAGCGGCATGGAGGAGCCGCCGGTCCTCCTCCACGACGCGACCGACCTCGGCCAGTCGTACATCGAGGCGATGGACCTCGCCGCCCGCTACGCGTTCGCGGGCCGCGACGTCGTCGTCGACACCGTCCTCGAGATCCTCGGAACGCACGCGGTCGACGAGATCCACAACAACCACAACCAGATCTGGCGCGAGACCCACGACGGCGAGGACTGGTGGGTCGTGCGCAAGGGCGCCACGCCGGCGTTCCCGGGTCAGCGCGGGTTCGTCGGCGCGTCGATGGCCGAGCCCGCGGTGATCCTCGAGGGAACGGAGCACGCGCGGGGCGCCCTCTACTCCACCGTCCACGGCGCCGGGCGCGCGATGTCGCGCAACGCCGCGGCCGGGAAGCCGCGGAAGCGGTGGCGGAACGACGTCGACCGTGAGGTCTACGGCTCGCGCGACGAGGCCCTCGCCGCTCCCGGCGCCAGGAAGGCGCGGTCGATCCGCGTCCGCGAGGGCGGGGCGATCGACTTCGAGGACGTCAAGGCCGAGCTCGTCCGCAAGGGGATCGAGCTTCGCGGCGGCGCGGCCGACGAGGCGCCGGGCGCCTACAAGCGGCTGAGCGAGGTCCTCTCGTACCACGCCGACAGCGTCCGGATCCTCCACACGCTCACGCCGATCGGCGTCGCGATGGCGGGCGCCGACACGTTCGATCCCTACAAGGACTGACGCGCCGCCTGTCACTCTGGGCGTCGGCCATGGCGGCGCTGTACGTGCACGTTGCGATCCTGTGGGCGGCCTTCCTCGCGATGATGGCCGCCCCCCCGCGGTCGTTGCTGCTGCGCCGCAGCAAGCAGCTCGCCGCGCTCGACTTCACCGTCCTCGTGGTGGAGTCGTTCAGCCTGTACGGCCTGAGCTGAGCGGCGGCGGCGGCGGCGCGCGCCCGCTACTGCGCCGCGTCGAGGTCCTCGCGCAGGCCGCGCGCGTCCCCGAGGTAGACGTGCTGCGTCCGGTGCGCGTCGGGGGCGTAGTAGTGCATCAGCACCCGGATGACCTTCGGCAGCGCGCCGGGCACCGGGACCTCGCGCGCGCACAGCAGCGGCACCCGGTCGAAGCCGATGTTGCGCGCCGCGACGGCGGGGAACTCGGCGTCGAGGTCCTCCGTCAGCGTGAAGATGCAGCTCACGACGTCGTCGGGGATCAGGTCGTTCCGCCGCATGATCTCGCGCAGCAGCCACTCGGTCGAGCCGATGATGGCCTCGGGTTCGTTGACGTCGACGGACGACGCACCGCGGAGGGCGAAGAGGCGCATTCAGGGCGCGGTTCTATCAGGCCGGGTGACGCAGCCGGGCGAGCTCGGACCCGCTGAGCCGCCGCGCGCGCCCCCGCGGGAGGTCGCCGAGGCGCAGCGGCCCGAACGCGATCCGCTCGAGCGACACGACCCGATGCCCGACCTCCTCGCACATCCGCTTGACCTGCCGGTTGCGCCCCTCGTGGATCGTGATCTCGAGGACGTCGCGCCCGTCCCGCCGGACGCGCGCCGGCGCCGTCATCCCGTCCTCGAGCTGCACGCCCTCGCGCAGGCGGCGCACGGCACGGTCGGTCACGGGCGCGCGCGCCACGCGGACGCGGTACGTCTTCGGGACCTCGAAGCTCGGGTGCGTCAGCGCGTGCGCCAGCTCGCCGTCGTTGGTCAGCAGGATGAGCCCGGTGCTGTCGGCGTCCAGGCGGCCGACGGGATAGAGACGGGCGCCGCCGGCGTCGACGAGGTCCACCACGGTCGGCCGGCCGTGCGTGTCGCGCGCGGTCGAGACGACGCCCGGAGGCTTGTTCACCAGCCACACGACGCGCTCCTCTGCCCCCGCGACGCGCCGCCCGTCGACGGTCACGGCGTCCGCGTCGCCGACGTCCCGCGCCGGGTCCGTCACCACCTCGCCACCGACGGTCACCCGCCCCGCCCGCACGATCTCCTCCGCGGCACGCCGGGAGGCGACGCCGGCGTGGGCGAGGTACTTCGCGAGCCGCATACCCTGGAAGTGTGGACCTCGCGCTCCTCGAACAGACGCTCGCCGACGCGGGCCAGCCGCGCTTCCGCGCCAAGCAGGTGTGGGAATGGACGGCCCGCGGCGCGCCGGGCTACGACGCGATGACGAACCTCCCGGTCGCGCTCCGCGAGGAGCTCGCCGCCGCCGTCCCGTTCTCGACGCTCACGCCGATCCACGAGGCCCAGTCGCGCGACGGGACGCTGAAGGTCCTCTTCCACACCCACGACGGCCGCCCGGTCGAGGCGGTGCTGATGCGCTACCGCGACGGCCGCCGCTCGCTCTGCCTCTCCTCCCAGTCCGGCTGCCCGCTGACGTGCACGTTCTGCGCGACCGGCGCGATGAGATTCGGGCGCAACCTGACGGCGAGCGAGATCGTCGACCAGGCGCTCCACTTCCGCCGCGTCGAGGACGTAGACCACGCCGTCTTCATGGGCATGGGCGAGCCGCTGATGAACCTCGACCACGTCCTCGCCGCGGCCCGCCGCCTCCCCGACCTCGGCATCACCCACCGCCGCACGACGATCTCGACGGTCGGCTGGCTCCCCGGGATCGACCGGCTGACCGAGGACCCGGCGCCGATCCGCCTCGCGCTCAGCCTCCACGCCCCCGACGACGCCCTGCGGTCGCAGATCATGCCGGTGAACGAGCGGTATCCGTTGAAGGACGTCCTCGCCGCCTGCCGCCGGTGGCACGAGCGCAAGCGCCGCCGCGTGTTCATCGAGTACGTGATGCTCGCGGGCGTCAACGACCGCTACGCGCAGGCGCTCCAGCTCGCCGAACTGCTGGTCGCGAATGGGGCCTCGTTCAAGGTGAACCTCATCCCCTACAACCCGACCGGCAGCGCCTACGAGGGGTCGTCGCCCGAGGCGATCGACGCGTTCAGGGCCGTCCTCGAGGAGCACCGCGTCCCGGTGACCGTCCGCCTGACCCGCGGCCGCGACATCGACGCCGCCTGCGGCCAGCTCGCCGCCACCCGCGCCTAGCCGGCGCTCTGCCAGTCGGGCATCACGTTCCCGTCGACGCGCAGGCTGTCGAGGACGCCCCACGCCTCCTGCTGCACATCCGCCCGCGCCTCCGGACCGAAGGCGACCTCGACGTGGAAGTGCCGGCCCGCGTCGGAGAACTCGAACCAGTGGTCGCGGAACCGCGCGTGAGGGACGCAGTGCGACGCCTCCGACGGCCCGCCGAGCTCCGGCCCGAACCGCTCGGGCCGCGGCGGGAACGCGGCGCCCGCCCCGCGCTCCTGCAGCGTGACGAACGCGTCGCGCGGCCCGAGGTCCTCGAGCGCGCTGCTCGGCAGGTGGTTGCAGCCGGTGCGGCGATGGCGGAGACGGAACGTCCCGACCGACAGCACCTCGCGCGGGTCGGTGAGCCGCGGCGTCAGGGACTCCTCGGCCCGCTGCCACCCGGGCGGCAGCTCGACGGTGACGCCGCGCCCCACCGCGAGCGACGTCCGCGGCTGCTCCTCGTCGTCCGAGCAGCCCGCGAACGCGAGCACGAGCACGAGGATCGCCGCAGCGGACCGCCTCATGCACCCTCCTACGCGCGCGCCGCCACGCGAGGTCCGCGAAGATGCCGCGCTCGATGCACGCCTACCGCCTCCACGGGCTCATGATCCACTCCGACGCGCCGCTCGGCGAGCCGGTCGACCAGGAAGGGCCGCCCGACGTCGAGATGCGCTGGGCGACGACGCCGGTCGCCCCGTCCGACGGGGCGCAGCTCGTCGCCGGGTCCTGGGATCCCGAGCGGCGGTTCTTCGAGGTCTACGAGGACGCCGACGGCTGGACGCTCCACGCGCTGCCGGTGCAGTTCGCCGCCCGCGTGCACCGCGACCTGCGGAGCGTGGAGATCACCCCCGGCACGCGTGGCGAGGAGTTCGCCGGCGTGCTCGCCGCGGGGGCCCTCCTCGGCATGCTGCTCGACCTGCGCGGCGAGATCGGCCTGCACGCGAGCGCGGTGGAGGTCGACGGGCAGGCGATCGCGTTCACCGGCCCGACCGGCGCGGGCAAGACGACGATCGCGGCGCTGGCGTGCTCGGCCGGCGCCGGGCTCGTCACCGACGACCTGCTGCGGATCGCGCTCGAGGACCCCGTCCTGTGCCACCGCGGGGCCTCGGCGCTGCGCCTGCGCGAGCGGGTCGCCCGGCTCGCCGACGCGCCGAACGTGCTGGCCGCAAGCCGCACGGCCGACGAGCGCCTCGCGCTGCGCTTCGCGCCGTCCGCGGTGGAGACACTGCCGTTGCGCGCGATCGTCCTTCCCCGCTTGGCGCGCGACGCCGAGCGGGTCGAGGTCGAGCCGGCGCCACGCGCGCGCGCGCTGGCCGTCCT
>DASZDF010000161.1:0-1805 GCA_035942275.1 Solirubrobacteraceae bacterium
CGTCCCCGAGGAGCTGAGCGGCGAGGGGATCGAGCCGGGCGTGCTCGAGAACTTCCAGGCCACGCTCGACCTCGCGCGCGAGCTCGGCGCGGAGGTCGAGACGATGCGCCTGCCACACGCCCCCCACGCGCTGAGCGCCTACTACATCATCGCCCCGGCGGAGGCGAGCGCGAACCTCGCCCGCTACGACGGCGTCCGCTACGGGGTGCGCGCCGAGGAGTACGGCGACCTCGTCTCGATGTACACGCAGACGCGCCACGCGGGCTTCGGGCCCGAGGTCCAGCGCAGGATCATGCTCGGCACGTACGCGCTGTCGAGCGGCTACTACGACGCCTACTATGGGCGCGCGCAGCAGGTCCGCACGAAGATCGCCGACGACTTCCGCGCGGCGTTCGAGCGCTTCGACTTCGTGGTCACGCCGACGTCGCCGGGCGTCGCGTTCGAGCTGGGCGCGAAGACCGACGACCCGTGGGCGATGTACCTCAACGACTACTGCACCGTCCCCGTGCCGCTCGCGGGACTGCCGGCGATCTCGATCCCGAGCGGGTTGAGCGAAGGCCTGCCCGTCGGCTTCCAGATCATCGGCGGCGCGTTCACCGAGAACCGCATCCTCGACGCGGCGTACGCGCTCGAGCAGGCGATCGGCTTCGACGGATCGAAGGCGCGCGCGTGACCGACTTCGAGCCCGTCATCGGCCTCGAGATCCACGTCCAGCTCGACACGCGGACGAAGATGTTCTGCTCGTGCGCGCTGTCGTTCGGCGAGCCGCCGAACACGCGCTGCTGCCCGGTCTGCCTGGGCCTGCCCGGCGCGCTGCCGGTCGTCAACGCGAAGGCGATCGAGTACGGGCTGATGATCGGAATGGCGCTCGAGTCGGAGCTGGCCGACCGCTCGATCTTCCACCGCAAGAACTACTTCTATCCGGACAACCCGAAGGCGTACCAGATCAGCCAGTACGACGAACCGCTGTGCCGCGGCGGCCGGCTGGGCGACGTGCGCATCCACCGCGTGCACCTCGAGGAGGACGCCGCGAAGCTCGTGCACATCGGGGAGTCGGGGCGCATTCACGCGTCGGACACGTCGGTCGTCGACTTCAACCGCTGCGGGACGCCGCTCGTCGAGATCGTCACCGAGCCCGACGTCAAGTCGGCCGAGCAGGCGCGCGAGTGGCTCCAGCTCCTGCGCGAGACGCTCCGTCAGCTCGGCGTCAGCGACGTCGACATGTCGCAGGGCTCGCTGCGCTGCGACGCGAACATCTCGATCCGGCCCGTCGGCGAGACCGGCTTCGGCACGAAGACCGAGCTCAAGAACATGAACTCGTTCGCGTTCATCGAGCGCGGGATCAAGGCCGAGGTCGCGCGGCAGATCGGGATCGTGTCGGGCGGCGACGAGGTGGTGCAGGAGACGCTCCACTTCGACCCGAGGACCGAGGCGATCACGTCGCTGCGCTCCAAGGAGGAGGCGCACGACTACCGCTACTTCCCCGAGCCCGACCTCGTCCCGATCCAGATCTCGCCGGAGATGCTCGACCGGGCGCGCGGCGCGCTGCCGGAGCTGCCGGCGGCCCGCGCCGAGCGCTACGTCGCGGCCGGCCTGTCGGAGGACAACGCGCACGACCTCGCCTTCCGCCCGGAGCTGGCCGAGCGCCTCGACGCGGCGCTGCCGCACGCCGACGCGGCCAACGCCGTCGCGGCGCTTCTGCTGAACGTGCCCGTCGCCGCGGACGTCGAGCCCGCCGGCGTCGCCGAGGTGTCGAACATGGTCGGCCGCAAGGAGCTGACCGCCGGCAACGCGCGGGTCGTGCT
>DASZDF010000162.1:0-1774 GCA_035942275.1 Solirubrobacteraceae bacterium
AGGCGGAAGTGCAGGCGCCCGCGGCGGAAGCGCACCCCGCTCACGAGGCGCCGGCCGGCGCGGCGCGCCTTGCGGCCGCCGCCCCGCGCGCCGAACCGCTCGGCGAGCTGCGTCAGCGCCTCGACGTCGCGCTCGCAGAACGGCTGGTCGACCCACTGCTTGTCGCGGAAGAGCTTCGTGCCGTTGGCGAAGAACGGCGACGTCGGGTCGGTCGACAGCGAGTGGCCGAGGACCGTGCGCGCCTCGAGCCCGCAGCCGCCCGCGGTGAACTGCACGGCCTGGATGTACGTCGCGCCGTAGCCGACGTCGGTGTAGCCCTTGTCGGGGTCGTACAGCGTGTCGATCACGTTGAAGAGGCCGAGGCGGTTCGGGCCGCCGTGCAGCGGGATGCGCTCGCCGCGCGTCTCGTACTGGATCGCCGACAGCGGCGCGTCGAGCGGGAGCTTCGCGGCCGCGAGGTCCCCGATCGCGTCGTGCAGCGCCTGGCGGACCTGCGGGTTGTCGGTGTTCAGCCCGCTCGGCGTGCCGACCGGGTCCTCCGGGTCGAACGGCGTGCGGAAGGGCGACGGGTTCGCGCCGAGCGCGCGCTCGGCGAACCGGCGGAACAGGGGCGCGCCGCGCGCGTCGACGTCGTCGCGCCCGCTCCAGCGCTCCAGCACGTCGCACGCCTGCGCGGGCACGCCGGGCTCCTCGCGACACATCGCCACGAGCTCCGTGCGCCATAGCTCCTCGAGCATCCCGCGGTTGTTGAACATCGCGTCCTGGAGCGAGCGCAGGCTGAACCGGCCGCCGTTCGCCAGCCCGTCCTCGACGATGCGCATCGCCATCCGCGTGCGCGGCGAGCGGACCGTCCGCTCCTCCCCGATGATCCGGTCGAAGCCCTCGATCCGCGTCCGCGCGTTCGACAGCCAGTACGAGTCGTTGGAGTTCTCGGTGTAGTCGTCGCGCAGCAGCTCCGGCTGGCGGTCGACGGGAAGGATGCCGTCTGGCGCGCACGTCGCGCGCGAGCCGTCGAGCACCTGCACCCGGACCGCCTCGTCGAGCGCCCTGCCCACCGGCGTGGAGCAGCTGGCGAGCTTCGCGTCGGGCACGTTGGGGATCGCGCCGATGTCGGCGTAGTAGGCGTCGCCGTCGCGGTCCGCGGCGATGGTGTTCACCCACGGGATCCCGCGGTGGCGCTTGAGGATCGCCTGGACCTCCTGCACCGAGCCCGCCCGGTTGACCTCGAAGAAGTGGTTGAGCAGCCGGCCGAAGTTGTCGGCGTTCGCGTCGAACATGGCGAACGCGCGGGCCGGCGTCCACGGGAAGATCGGCAGGCCCTGGAGCGACGTCGTCACCGGGCCGAAGTCGGTCGCGTACAGCGTGCGGTTCACCGGCCCGTCGGGCGTCTCCACCGTCACCGCCGTGCGCTTCATCTGCTTCGGCTGCCCGTCGACGAGGTACGTCGTCGGGGAGCCGGGCACGAGCTGGAGCTCGACGATGACGAAGCGCCGCGCCGTCGACACCGTGTGGCTCCACGCCAGGTCCTTCGTGTAGCCGATGTTGACGGCCGGGACGCCGTAGAGCGACGCGCCCGCGACGTCGATCTTCCCCGGGATCGTGAGGTGCGACTGGTAGAAGCGCTCGGCGTCGTACCACGGCTGGTGCGGGTTGCCGAGCAGCATGCCGAGCCCGTTGTCGGTCGCCGCGCGGCCGAGGGCGACGGCGTTCGAACCGCCGCCGAACGGGCGGTCGAGCGCGCTGACGTCGCGCTGCGCGACGGCGCGCTCGGCAG
>DASZDF010000163.1:0-7834 GCA_035942275.1 Solirubrobacteraceae bacterium
CTGGACGTACTGCTGCGAGGCCGCCAGCTCGTTGCCGACCTGCTCGGTGAGCCGTGCGACGAAGGCTTCGGAGGGCATCAGGGCGACATTCCTACTAGAAAGGTCGGTGTTAGGCTGACCGAAGTGGGAGCCGCCGTGGCAGGGAAGGCGATCAAGCCGAAGAAGGCTTGCTGCAAGAGCGGTCCGCGCTGCAAGCGCTGCCCCGTGGTGCTCAAGCGCCTCTCGGAGCAGGGACTCGCGGCGCGGGCCGGAAAGCGCTACGTGCTCGCGGCGGATGTCCGCAAGAAGCAGCTGAAGGCCGCCCGGGTTCGTTGACGTCGACGCCCGGTCGGCGTTAAGACCGAATCATCTGAGAGGCTCCGTCGTTAGGACAGCGGAATGGCCCCGACCCGCCAGGCTCTGAACCCAGAGACGCCTACACGAGTCGCCGCGCCGCCCTCGGCGCGCACCCCCCAGCCGGCACCGGCCCCGCTGCGCCTGCCCGACTACGACGTCCGGCGCAAGAAGCCGCCGCTGCTGTCCTTCCTGCTGCGGATGGACACGCTGCGCAGCGGCGCGCGGATCGTCTCGCTGCTGGCCGTCGACTTCCTCGGGGTCTTCGCGGCGATCTTCACGGCGCTGGCGCTGAAGGACGCCGTCCTCGGCAGCGTCGACGTCAGCCAGTCGCTCGAGCAGACGCTCGACATCGTGGCCTTCGCCTACCTGGTCACGATCCTGCTCTTCGCGCGCTCGGACCTCTACGCCCGCCGCTCCGCCCGCCCCGGCCTCACGCGGATCGTCGCCTCGCTCTTCCAGGTCACCGCCGTCGCGCTCGTCTTCGCGCTCGTCAACGGCGAGCGGTTCAGCAGCTACTACATCTTCTACGGGTCGCTCCTGTTCTCGGTGGTCTACGTCGCCGGCCTCCGGTTCCTCTACGACCGCGCCACCGGGCTCATCCTGCGCGCCGCCGGCTACCAGCGCCGCGCGATCCTCGTCGGCACAGGCGAGCACATCGAGGCCGTCGCCCACGCCCTGGACGGCGAGCAGTCCCCGATCAACGTCGTCGGCTTCATCTCGCTCACGCCGCGCCCGGACAACGGCCTGCGGTCGCTCGGCGAGCTGAACGACGTCGGCGGCGTCGTCGAGCGCAACCGCGTCGACGAGGTGATCATCGCCGACCCCGCGTTCCCGGAGCAGCAGGCGCTCGAGCTGGTCGACGCCTGCCACCAGCGCGGCGTCCGCGTGCACGTGGCGCCGTCGACGATGGAGATCCTCATCCACCGCGCCGAGTTCGTCCCCGGCCAGTCGGTGCCGCTCTTCGAGCTCAAGCCGCCGGTGTTCGAGGGCCTCGACTACTTCATGAAGCGCGGCTTCGACCTCATCGGCGCGACGCTGCTGCTGCTCGTGCTGAGCCCGGCGCTGCTGGCCATCGCGATCGCCGTGAAGCTCTCCTCGCGCGGCCCGGTCATCTACCGCTCGCAGCGCCCGGGGATCGGCGGCGCGCCGTTCGCGTGCCTGAAGTTCCGGACGATGTACCACGACGCCGACCAGAGGCAGGCGGACCTCGAGTCGCTCAACGAGGCCGGCGGCGCGATCTTCAAGATCCGCGACGACCCGCGCCTGACGCCGGTCGGGCGCCTGCTGCGGCGCTTCTCGATGGACGAGCTGCCGCAGCTGTGGAACGTGCTCCGCGGCGAGATGTCGCTCGTCGGCCCGCGCCCGCTGCCGGTCCGCGACTTCGAGCGCCTCGAGCCCTGGCACAAGAAGCGCTACCTCGTGCTGCCGGGGATCACCGGGCTCTGGCAGGTCTCGGGCCGCTCGGACCTCGACTTCGACGACCTCGTGCGCCTCGACTTCCTCTACCTCGAGCGCTGGTCGCCCTTCCTCGACCTCGCGATCCTGGCGAAGACGATCCCTGCGGTGATCACCCGCAAGGGCGCCTATTGACGCCTCGGGGCTGGGCGGCGTTCGCCGCCGTGTCGGTCCTCTGGGGCATCCCGTACCTCTTCATCAAGATCGCCGTCGACCACGGGGCGACGCCGTCGTTCGTCGCCTTCGGCCGCGTCGCGCTGGCGGCGGCCATCCTGCTCCCGTTCGCCGCGCGCCGCGGTGTCCTGCGGGGCCTCGGGCCGCGCTGGAAGCCGCTCGTCGCGTTCGCCGCCGTCGAGATCGCGATCCCCTTCCCGCTGATCGCGTTCGGCGAGCAGGAGGTCTCGTCGTCGCTCACGGCGATCCTCATCGCGACCGTGCCGCTGACCGTGGCCGTGATGGCGCTGCGCTTCGACCACTCCGAGCGCGTGGACCGCAGCCGCTTCGGCGGGCTGCTCGTGGGGCTGCTCGGCGTAGTGCTGCTCTTCGGCATCGACGTCGCCGGCGACACCGGCGAGCTCATCGGCGCGGGCGCGATCCTCGTCTCGGTCGTCGGCTACGCGGCCGGCCCGCTCATCGTCAAGCGCTCGCTGAGCGACGTCGACCCGCTCGGGCCCGTCACGCTCGCGCTGGCCATCAGCACGGTGATGCTCGCGCCCTTCGCGGTCCTCGACGCCCCGGCCACGACGCCCGACGCGAGCGCCCTGTGGTCGATCGTCGCGCTCGGCGTCCTCTGCACCGCCGCCGCGTTCATCCTCGACTTCATCCTCATCGCCGAGGTCGGCGCCAGCCGCGCGACGGTCATCACATACGTCAACCCGATCGTCGCGGTCGCGCTCGGCGTGACGCTGCTCGGCGAGTCGCTCTCGCTCGCCGCCGTCGCGGGGCTGCTTCTCATCCTGGCCGGGTCCTGGCTGGCGACCGGGGGCGTGCCGCGCTCGCTGAGCTCGGCGCTCGGGCGCGCCTAGGCGACAGGCCCTCCTCGGCGCGCACCTCCCGGCGATCGAGGCCGCGAACGCGGTACGACTCTCCGGCGATTTCTACCATGGTGCTGGGACGATGGCTGAGTCGGAGGATGTTGCACGGTCGAGCGCCGACGTCGCGTCGCGGCGAGGCGTGCGGCGAGCCGAGGACGAACCGGACGCCCGGTTCTATGCGGGCGGGGGTCTCTCGCCGGAGCAGACGCTCAGACAGGCCAGGAACAACCTGAGCCGCTTGGTGGCCAGTATCGCCGAGCACGGTCGGAGCCAGCCGGCTATCACGCCCGACCGGCTGCTGAGCTGGCACCGCGGTCTCTTCGGCAGGCTGTTCCCCTCGGACGCGGGGCGCTGGCGTCAACCGTACGAAGACGTAGCGTTTCCTGTGCTCATCGAAGAGGCCGGACGGGTAGCGCCGGTCGTCGTCACGGGTTCGAGCGCGGACGAGATACCGGCCGCAGTGGGACGCGCCTGCGATGGCCTCGCTGGTCGGATCCACGAAGCCCAGTCTCGCGTCGCCGCCGAACTTCGCCGCTGCCGCGTCGGCTCTTGCCGTGTTCATGCGGGACCTGTTGCGGATCCATCCCTTCGTCGACGGCAATCGCGCTTGTCGCCGCACAGGCCGTCTTCGTACAGCTCACCGGGTGTCCCGCCCTATGGGGCGATGACTACGACGAGCTCGAGGCCACGCTCGAGCTGTCGCTCGTCGATGACGCTCAACCTCTGGCAGATCTGCTCACCCGACGGCTCGCGTCGCCCTCGGGTCACTGACGCGGGAGTCAACCCGCCGAGCGCTGCAGCAGGGCTAGCACCCTGTCGCCCGACCCGCGTTCGACGAGTTCCCCGGGCACCTCGCCACCGAAGTCCGCCTGGGGCGTCAGGAGCCATCGCTGAGCTTGCGCGCGCGACCCCAGGCGCTGATCGAGCAGGTCCATGATCGCGTCGAGCACGGCCGCGAGACCGTCGTTCGAACCACCCGGCTGAGAGCGATCACCCGATTGGGGAACGACGCGTCGGCCCGTGCTGAGCAGGATGATCTCGTCGGCTATCAGCTGGGCCAGAACCGCCATCGGCGCACGCGGCAGCGCATGGGCGATCATGGGATCAGGCCTCCGGAATGCAGCGGCATGCTCGTCGGGCTGGGTGATGGATCAGGATCATGAACCAGACGGAGGACGGCGTCGCGAGACCTTCAACCTAGCGACCGCAGCGCCCGGCCCACCAGCGTCCGCGCCGGCGCGTTCAGGGCGGCCCGGGCCGCGTTCGCGCCGCACGCGCCGTGCACGCCGCCGCCGGGGTGCGCCGACGCCGACGCGAGGTAGAGGCCGGGCACCGGCGTCTCCGGCCGCGCGAGCCCCGGCGTCGGGCGGAAGACGAGCTGCTGGTGGATCTGCGCCGTCCCGCCGTTGACGGAGCCGCCGACGAGGTTCTGGTTGGCGGCCTCGAGCGACAGCGGCGTGAAGAGGTGGCGGCTGCGGATGAGCTTGCGGAAGCCGGGCGCGCGCGCCTCGACCTGCGCCTCCATCAGGTCGGCGAACGCCTCGGCGCGCGACTCGTCCCACGAGCCCTGGGCGACGTGCGTGTAGGCCCACGCCGCCTCCTTGCCCTCCGGCGCCCGGGACGGGTCGTAGTGGGCGTACTGGCCGAGCAGCAGGAAGGGCGTCGAGGGCAGGACGCCGGCGTTCAGCTCGGCGGCGTGCTCGGAGAGCGCGTCGAGGCCGTCGGTGACGTGGACCGTCCCGGCGGCCCTCGCCTCCTCGTTGCGCCACGGGATCGGGCCGTCCAGCGCCCAGTCGACCTTCACCGTCGAGTTGTCGTAGTGGAAGCGCTTGAGCTCGATCCGGTGCGACTCCGGGAGCATCCGCTCGTACAGCGCGGGCGCCCCGGTGTCGGCGAGGATCGCCCGCGAGGCGAAGAGCTCCTCGCCGCCCGCGGTGCGCACCCCCACCGCGCGGTCGCCGCGCACGACGATCTCCGTGACCTCCTCGCCGCAGCGCAGCTCGCCGCCCGCGGCGCGCAGCCGCGAGACCAGCGCGTCGGTGATCCGCTGCGCGCCGCCGCGCGCGACCGGCCACCCGAGCGACTGCCCGATCCCGACGAGCACCCAGCCGAAGAGCGCGCTGCCCGCCGAGTCGGGCGTGACGTCGGCGTGCAGCGCGTTCCCGGCGAGCAGCCGCGCCGCGCCGTCGCCGCGGAACTCCTCCTCGGCGTGGCGGCGCACCGGCATGACGCCGAGGCGCGCGAAGTCGAGGACCTCCTTGACGCCGCCCAGCGCGCGCAGCAGCCGCAGCGCGGGCCGGATCGGGGGGAACGGCCGCATGAGCGAGGCGACGAACGCGGGCTGCACGCGCGCCCACGCCGCGCTGATCCGCTTCCACGCCTCGGCGTCCTCCGGCGCGAACGCGCCGACCGACGCCGCGGTGCGCTCGACGTCGCGGTAGAGGGTCGCGCACGTGCCGTCGGTGTGAGGGTGCGCCACGACGGCCGGCGCGTGGAGCCACTCGAGGCCGTGGGAGCCGAGGTCGAGGTCGCGCAGGTGGGGCGACGCGATCCCCAGCGGATAGAAGGCGCTGAAGCAGTCCGAGAGGAAGCCGGGCTCGGTCAGCTCGGCGCTGCGGACGGCCCCGCCGGGGGCCGGCTGGGCCTCGAGCACGAGGACGTCCCATCCCGCGTCGGCGAGGATGTTGGCGCCGGTCAGCCCGTTCGGGCCGGCGCCGATGACGATCGCGTCGGGCATTGGGTAGTCCCCCTACCCGGCATGGCACTCAACGAGATCCACATCGACGCTCCCCCCGAGCGCGTGTTCGCCGTCCTCGCGGACTGGCGCTCCTACGGCGACTGGGTCGTCGGCTCCCGCGTGATGCGCGGCGTCGACCCCGGGTTCCCCGCCGCCGGCACGCGCTTCCACCATCAGGTCGGGTGGGGGCCTCTGAACCTGAACGACCACACCACCGTCCTCGAGGTCGACCAGCCCCGCAAGCTGGTCCTCAAGGCGAAGGCACGACCGCTGGGCACCGCCGTCGTGCACATGGAGATGAAGCGCGAGGCGGGCGGGACCCGCGTCTACATGCGGGAGGACCCGGGCGACGCCGCCACGGCGTTCGTCTTCAACCCGCTGACGCACCTGCTCGTCCGCGGCCGCAACACCGAGTCGCTCCAGCGGCTCAAGCGGCTCGCCGAGGAGCGGCCGGACATCGGCCGCGAGGTCGACGTGCCCGCGGGGAAGGTGGAGCCGTGAGCGACGAGCAGCCGCAGGTCGCCGGGCTCGAGGTCGAGCACCGGTTCGTCGAGGCGCGCGGGCTGCGCTTCCACGTCGCCGAGGCGGGCGAGGGGCTGCCCCTCGTCATGCTCCACGGCTGGCCGCAGCACTGGTGGATGTGGCGGCTCGTCATGCCGACGCTCGCCACCCGCTTCCGCCTGATCGTCCCCGACCTGCGGGGGCTGGGGTGGAGCGACGCGCCGGAGGAGGGCCCGTACGACAAGCTCACGCTCGCCGAGGACGTGCTCGCCGTCCTCGACGAGCTCGGGGTCGGCCGCTTCCGGCTCATGGGCCACGACTGGGGCGCCTACACCTCGCTGCTGATCGCGGCGACGGCGGCGGAGCGCGTCGAGCGGATGATCCCGATGTCGTTCCCGCCGCCGTGGGACCGCCGCCCCGACCCGCGCCGGGCGCTCGGCGGCGCGCACATCCCGTTCCTGGCGACCACCGACCGCCTGGTGCCGTTGATGGCCGAGCAGATCCTCACGCGCGGCAGCTCGCTGAGCGACGACGAGGTCGAGGTCTACGTCGAGCGCCTCCGCGCCAAGGAGCGCCGCCACGCGACGACCGGCTACTACCGCTCGTTCGTCCTCACCGACGCGCGGCGCGGGATCCCCGGAGGGAAGCCCGACGTGCCGATCCGCTACATCGGCGGGGCCGGCGACCTCGTCGTCCGCTACTCGGGCGGTGTGGAGCTGATCCGCGGCGCCGGCCACTTCCTGCCCGAGGACAAGCCCGACGCGGTCATCGGGCACGCGATGGCGTTCCTCTAGCGGGCGCCGCGCACGACGCGCACCGCGATGTCCCCCCGGGTGAACCGCGCGCGGACGCCGGGGAAGGGGCTGGCCCTGCGCAGCGTGAACTTCATGATCCGCCGGCCGGGCGCGGCATCGCGGGGTACCCGCACGGCGACGGTCACCGTGCCGCGGGCCGGAACCCGTACCGAGAAGGGGGCAAGCGCCCGGCCGGGGAGGAACACGGTCCCGGGTCGGGTCAGCCGCACCCGGATCCGAACGTCACAGGGGAGGTACAGGTCCGCGCAGGTGACCCGACCCCGGACGAGCGAGCCGGCCCGGCGCCGCACGGGACTGATCGTGGAGCGGCGGTCCAGGAACGCCTGCGGGACGCACATCCCGATCCGATCCCTGCCGACGTCCATCCTGAGGGAGCGGAAGCCGCCGCGGCAGAGGATGCGGTCGACGGCGCCGTCGCGTGTGTCGACCCGCGTGCCGGTACCCCCGTGGATCCGGTCCTCGCCGCTCCCGCCGACGAGCCGGACGTCGCCCTCCTCCCCGACGTTGGCCCCCAGCGCGTCGTCGCCGCCGCCGCCGTCGATGCTCCCGGACCCGGCGAGGAAGAGCTCGTTCGGCCCGTCGCTGCCGGTCACCGCGAACGCCCGGACCACCCCACGCACGTCCTCGACGTCGTCGGCGAGCGCGTCGCGCTCGCCCGCGACGCCGTCGGGGCCGCGGCCGTCGCCGAGGTCGATCACGAGCCGGACGGCGAGCGGAGGGCGGGGCTCGCCGCCCCACACCGCGGCGTCGCGGCCCGGCCCGCCGGCAGCGGCGTCGGGCGCGCCGTCCCCGGTCTCGTCGAGGACGAGCGAGTCGTCCCCGTCGCCGCCGGCAAGGCGGTCGGCTCCGGCCGAGCCGGCGAGCACGTCGTCCCCGTCGCCGCCGTCCAGCGCGTCGCCGCCGGGGCCGCCGTCGAGCCGGTCGGTGGCGGGGCCGCCGAGCAGCCGGTCGTCGCC
>DASZDF010000164.1:0-2918 GCA_035942275.1 Solirubrobacteraceae bacterium
CCGCCGAGGTCTGCGTCTTCCGCGCCGCCGTGCACGACACGCCGCGCGGCCTGGTCATCGGCTACCTCCACGACGAGGCGCGCGTGCGCCTGCTCGGCCGAACCGGCAACAAGCGCTGGTACCGGATCCGCGGCCCGCTCAGCCTCGTCGGGTGGATGAAGTCGAGGCACCTCTGCCGGTGAGCGCGCTCCCGGTCACCCCGCGTGCGACGGACGAGCACGTCGTCCGGCGGCTCCGCTCCGGCGACGACACCGCGTTCGACGCGCTGGTCGCGCGCCACCGCCCGGCGATGCTCGCCTTCGCGCGCAAGGTCCTCGGCGAGCACCGCGCCGCGGCGGACGACGTCGTGCAGGAGGCGCTCATCCGCGCCTATCGCGCCCTGCGCCGCGACGCGCGCCGGATCGACGTGCGGCCGTGGCTGCTCACGCTGACCCGCAACTGCGCCCTCGACGAGATCCGGCGCATCCGCTCGTACCCGCTGCCCCCGGAGGAGGTCGACGCCGCGGCCGCCCACGGCGAGCCGCCCGAGCGGATCCTCACCCGCCGCGCGCACCTGCGCGAGATCGTCCGCGACGTCGCGACGCTGCCCGACGAGCAGCGGCACGCGCTCGTCCGCCACGCGGTCGACGGCGCCGGCCACGCCGACATCGCGGCCGAGCTCGGGGTGACCCCCGCGGCCAGCCGGATGCTCGTCGTCCGCGCCCGCGCGGAGCTCGTCAAGACCGAGGAGGCCCGCAACGAGCGCTGCGACTCGGTCCGCGACCAGCTGCTCCGCGCGCACAGCGCGAAGCGGCGCGCGCCCGCACAGGCGCACCGGCACCTGATCGCGTGCGCCGGATGCCGGAGCTACCGCAGCGAGCTGCGCGCGGTCGGAAGCGCGCTGCGCCTCCTCCAGCCGGGACCGCTGCTCGTGCTTGCCGCGCTCGCGGGCGCGAAGGCGGCCGCGACGAAGATGACCCTCGGCGCCGCCGGAGGAGCCGCGCCGGCCGGCCTCGCCGCCGCCGTGTCCGCGGTCGCGATCGGCGGGACCGTGGTCTTCGCGCCCGGCGACCCGAGCCCGGTCGACGTGCGCTCGCGCGCCCTGCCGGACCGTGTGGTCCGCGCGGGCGAGCCGCTTCCGAAGGGGACCGCGATCGTCGCGACGCGCGTCGACGTCGCCTCCGGGAGCCGCTCGGCGACGCTCGCGTGCCCGCCCGGCCTCGTCGTGGCGGACCTGCTCCCTCCGGGCGGTGGCCGCGTCGACCTCGGCTACGCGCCCTCGACCGTGCCCGGCAGGAGCAGCGTCGCGCGCGTCCGGATCCGCAGCCGCGGCACGCAACAGGCGGGCCTCGCAGTCCTCTGCCGCCGGCCCGTCCGCGGCTCGATCGTCCCCCGCACCGGCGCGGGCGCGGCGACAACCGCCACCGCGGCGGTGTGCACGAGGACGGTCCAGCTGCGCAAGAGGCCGGGCGGGCGCATCGAGGCCTCCGGCCGGATGGGCCAGCCGGTCACGGTGCTGCGCCGCGCCGGCGGCTGGACGAGGCTCCGCACCGACCTCGGCCAGACGGGCTGGGTCCCACGCGCGGCGGTGTGCAGCCGGCCCTAGGGACCGCGCCGACCCGTTTGCCACCATGGTCCGCGCACATGGCGCGCGACCACGACCTCGAACCCGCCCGCAGGCCGGTCGCCGTCTTCGACTCCGGCGTCGGCGGGCTGACCGTCCTCCACGAGCTCCTGGTCGCGCTCCCGCACGAGGACTTCGTCTACCTCGGCGACACCGCGCGCTTCCCCTACGGCGACCGCACCGTCGAGGAGCTCGAGCGCTTCAGCCTCGAGATCGCGGAGGTGCTGCTCACCGAGCGCGCGAAGCTCCTCGTCGTCGCGTGCAACACCGCGACGGCCGCGGCGCTGCCCGCCCTCCAGCGCCGGATGATGGAGACGACGCTCGGCGTCGACGTCCTCGCCGTGGTCCGGCCGGAGGCGGCGCGGGCGGTCGCGCAGACCCGCAACGGCCGGATCGGGCTGCTGGCGACGCCGGCGACCGTCCGCGCCCGCGCCTACGACGACGCCGTCCGCAGCATCGACGCGTACGTCGACCTCACGAGCGTCCCGTGCCCGGACCTCGCCCCGATCATCCAGGGCGGCTTCCCCTTCGACGACCACGTCGTCGACACCGTCAAGGCGTACTGCCGCCCGCTCGCCGAGCAGCAGGTCGACACCGTCATCCTCGGCTGCACGCACTACCCGCTCGTGAGACCGCTTCTCCAGCGCCACCTCGGCCGCGGCGTCGCGATCGTCACGTCCGGTGAGGCCCTCGCGCGACAGGTGGAGCACGCGCTCAGCTCGCGCGGCCTCGGCAACCCGCGCGAGACCGAAGGCGACTACCGGTTCCTGACGACCGGCGACCCGGAGGAGTTCCGCGCCCTCGGCACGCGCTTCCTCCAGATGCCGCTCAACGACGTCGCGCACGTGGACACGCGGGTGCCGACGAGATGAGGACGGACGACCGCGCGCCCGGCCAGATCCGCCCAACGACGATCAGGACGAACTTCGTGCCGAGCGCGACCGGCTCGTGCCTCATCGAGCAGGGCGAGACGCGCGTCATCTGCACGGCGTCGGTCGAGGAGTCGGTCCCGCGCTGGATGGAGGGCCGCGGCACCGGCTGGGTCACCGCCGAGTACGGGATGCTCCCCGCCTCCACCGGCCAGCGGAAGCAGCGCGACGTCGCCAAGGGCCGCCCCGACGGCCGCACCGTCGAGATCCAGCGCCTCATCGGCCGCAGCCTCCGCCAGGCGATCGACTTCCAGAAGCTCGGGGAGCGGACGGTGTGGATCGACTGCGACGTCCTGACCGCCGACGGGGGAACCCGCTGCGCGGCGATCACGGGCGGCTACGTCGCGCTCGCGCTCGGGCTGCGGGCCGCGGGGGTGGAGGAGGCG
>DASZDF010000165.1:0-4354 GCA_035942275.1 Solirubrobacteraceae bacterium
CTCCGACGCCTTCGGGGTCCTCGTCGAGCGGGCGCGGTGAGGGCGCGCGGTCGGGTGTCGGAGGTGATCGGTGGCCGTCGCCGCTGAGCCGGCGTTCACGGTCGAGCCGACGCTCGACGAGGTGCGCGAGCTCGCGCGCGAGCACAACGTCATCCCGCTGCGGACGTCGTTCATCGACGACGTCGAGACGCCGGTGTCGGCGTTCCTCAAGCTCCGCGGCCGCAACCCCGAGTACCCGGCGTTCCTGCTCGAGTCCGCCGAGCGCGGGCAGCAGGTCGGGCGCTACTCGTTCATCGGGGTCCGGCCGCGGAAGGTGCTGCGCTGGCGGCTCGGCGATCCCGGCGACCCGTACGCGCTCGTGGAGGAGGAGGTCGGCCGCCACCGCCAGGCGGCGCTGCCCGACCTGCCGCCGTTCAGCGGCGGCGCGGTGGGCCTGTTCGGCTACGACCTCGTCCGTACGGTCGAGACCACGCTGGGCGAGCCGAACCCGGACGCGATCGGCCTCCCCGACCTCGCGCTGATGCTCAGCGACGTGCTCGTGATCTTCGACCACCTCAAGCACACGATCACCGTGCTCGTGAACGTCTACGCCGAACGCCCCGAGGACGTCGACGCCGCGTATGCCGACGCGATCGCGACGATCGCCAAGGCGCGCCGGCTGCTGGCGGGCCCGGTGCCCGACCTGGGGAGGCGCCCGCCGCGCGGCGAGCGCCCGCGCTTCGCGTCGAACATGCCGCGCGAGCAGTTCGAGGGGATGGTCGCGCGGATCGTCGAGTACGTGCATGCGGGCGACGCGTTCCAGGTCGTCCCGTCGCAGCGCTGGAGCGCGCCGCTCGACCTCGACCCGTTCAGCGTCTACCGGGGGCTCCGGGTCGTGAACCCGAGCCCGTACATGTACTTCCTCGACTTCCAGGACTTCCAGATCGCGGGCGCGTCGCCCGAGCCGCTCCTGACCGTCACCGGCCGCCACGCGTCGACCCGGCCGATCGCCGGCACGCGGCCCCGCGGTGCCAACGCTGCCGAGGCCGCCCGAATCGCCGACGAGCTGCTCGCCGACGAGAAGGAGCGCGCCGAGCACGTGATGCTCGTCGACCTCGGCCGCAACGACCTGGGCCGGGTGTGCGAGTACGGGAGCGTCGGCGTCGACGAGTTCATGGCCGTCGAGACGTACTCCCACGTCATGCACATCGTCAGCTCGGTCAGCGGTGAGCTGCGGGCCGAGGTGGGGCCGATGGACGCGCTGAAGTCGATCCTCCCGGCGGGCACGCTGAGCGGCGCCCCGAAGGTCCGCGCGATGGAGATCATCGACGAGCTCGAGCCCGTCAAACGCGGTGGCTACGGTGGAGCGATCGGCTACCTGAGCTACACCGGCGACCTCGACACCTGCATCCACATCCGCACGGTCGTGATGAAGGACGGCGCCGCGCACGTGCAGGCGGGCGGCGGCACGGTGGCCGATGCGAAGCCCGCGTACGAGTTCGCGGAGTCCGAGGCGAAGGCGCGCGCGGTGCTGCGGGCGTTCGAGCTGGCCGAGGAGCAGGCCGAGTGGCCGTAGAGACGCCTCCACCACCTACCCGAGTCCTCGTCGTCGACAACTACGACTCGTTCACCTATAACCTCGTCCAGTTCCTGGGGGAGCTGGGGGCGGAGCTCGACGGCGTGCGCAACGACCGTGCATCGGTGGACGAGCTGCTCGAGCGCGCGCCCGATCGCGTCGTCGTCTCGCCCGGGCCGTGCACGCCGAACGAGGCGGGGATCTCGGTCGAGGTCGTCAGGCGCTTCCCCGAGGCCGGGGTCCCGACGCTCGGCGTCTGCCTCGGCCACCAGTCGATGGCGCAGGCGTTCGGGGGCAAGGTCGTCCAGCACGAGCCGGTCCACGGCAAGACGTGCCGGATCGAGCACGACGGGCGCACCATCTTCGAGGGCCTGCCCTCGCCGCTGACGGTCGGGCGCTACACTCGCTCGTGGTCGACGCCGACCTGCCCGACGCGTTCGAGACGTCGGCGGAGGGCGGCGGCGTCGTCATGGGCATCCGCCACCGCGAGCTGCCCGCCGAGGGCGTCCAGTTCCACCCGGAGTCGGTGCTCACCGACCACGGCAAGGCGCTGCTGCGCAACTTCCTCGCGTGAAGCTCCGCGCCGCGCAGACCTCCGACATCCCCGCCCTGCTCGACATCACCGTCCGGGGGTTCGACACGTACCGCGAGTTCGCGCCGCCCGGGTGGAGGATGCCGGGCTTCGGCGACCTCGGCGACCGCGTCATCGACGAGGCCGCCTGGTGGTGGCTCGCCGAGGATCCCGAGCCCGTGGGGCACGCGCTGATGATCCCCGCCTCCCGCTCGCGCGAGCCCGTCGACGACCCCGCCCTCGGGCACGTCATGCAGCTCTTCGTGCTCCCCTCGCACTGGGGCCGCGGCATCGCGACCGCGCTGCACCAGGCGATGGTCGAGGAGGCGCCGCGCCGCGGCTTCCGCGAGCTGCGGCTGTTCACGCCCTCCGCCCAGGGACGCGCGCGGGGCTTCTACGAGCGGGAGGGCTGGCGCCTGATGGACGAGAGCCACGACACGCCGCTGGGCTTCCCTGTCGTTGAATACCGTCGCTCATGCCCCATCCCGTCCTGACCAAGGCCATCGACCGCCTCGCCCAGCGCGAGGACCTCGCCGTCGAGGAGGCCGAGGAGGTCCTCGCCCTCGTGATGGCCGGCGAGGCGAGCGAGACGCAGATCGCGGCGTTCCTCATCGCGCTGCGCACGAAGGGGGAGACCGCCGACGAGCTGGCGGGGCTCGCGCGGGCGATGCGCGCGCTCGCGGCACGGGTGGAGACCGGCCGCGACGACCTGCTCGACACCGCGGGCACGGGCGGCGGGCGGACGACGTTCAACGTGTCGACGACCGCGGCGCTGATCGCCGCCGGCGCGGGGTGCGCGGTGGCCAAGCACGGTAACCGCAGCGCGACCGGCCTGAGCGGGTCCGCGGACGTGCTGGAGGCACTCGGAGCGCGCGTCGATGTGGCGCCACCGCACGTCGCGCGCTGCATCGCGGAGGCGGGCTTCGGCTTCATGTTCGCGCCCGCCCACCACGGCGCCACGCGCTACGTCGTGCCCGTGCGCAAGGAGCTCGCCGTGCGCACGATCTTCAACTTCCTCGGCCCGCTCACGAACCCGGCGGGGGCGACGCGCCAGCTCATCGGCGTGTCGGACGCGGGCATGCTGGACGTGATGGCGCAGGCCCTCGCGCGCCTTGGCGCGGTGCGCGCGCTGGTAGTTTCCAGCGACGATGGGCTCGACGAGCTGTCGACCTCCGCGCCGACTACGGTTGTGGAAGTGAACGGAGAGCGCATCGAGCGCTACGCGGTCTCGCCCGCCGAGTGCGGGCTGCCCGAGGCGCCTCCGGACGCCGTCGGCGGCGGCACGCCGCAGCAGAACGCCGCCACGACCCGCGCGATCCTCGCCGGCGAGCCCGGCCCGCGACGCGACCTCGCGGTCCTCAACGCGGGCGCCGCGATCTACGCCGGCGGGCGTGCCGAGTCGATCGCCGACGGCGTGCGGGTCGCGGCGGAGGCCGTCGACTCCGGCGCCGCCGCGCGCACGCTCGACGCCTACGTGGAGCTGTCGAGGGCGGCGTTAACGTGCTCGAGCGGATCGTCGACGCGACACGGCAGGACGTCCGGCGCCGGCGCCAGCGCGTCCCGCTCGGCGACCTCGAGCGCCAGCTCGCCGCGCCGCGCCAGGACCGCCCGTTCTCCGAGGCGCTGACCCGCCCGGGCGTCTCCGTCATCGCCGAGCACAAGCGGCGCTCGCCGTCGGCCGGCGACAT
Organism: Solirubrobacteraceae bacterium; assembly: GCA_035942275.1. Classification (GTDB taxonomy): domain Bacteria; phylum Actinomycetota; class Thermoleophilia; order Solirubrobacterales; family Solirubrobacteraceae; genus CADCVT01. Next base: position 3,815 of record DASZDF010000165.1, read on the forward strand.
CCGCGCCGGCGCCGCGGTCACCGAGATCGTCCAAGCCTACGAGCGCGGCGGCGCCGCGGCGCTCTCGGTCCTCACCGAGGAGCAGCACTTCGGCGGCTCGCTCGACGACCTGCGCGAGGCGCGCGCCGCCTCGCGGCTGCCGATCCTGCGCAAGGACTTCATCGTCGACCCCTACCAGGTCTACGAGACCGCGGCCGCCGGCGCCGACGCGATGCTGCTGATCGTCGCGGCGCTCGCGCCGGACGACCTCGAGCGCCTGCACCGCGAGGCCCGTGCGCTCGACCTCGACGTGCTCGTCGAGGTCCACGACGAGGAGGAGCTCGAGCGCGCGCTCGAGACCGTGGACGCCGACGTCATCGGCATCAACAACCGCGACCTGACGGACTTCTCGGTCGACGTGGAGCGCACATACGAGCTGCTCTCCGACGTCCCGGCGGGCAAGACCGTCGTGTCCGAGTCGGGCTTCCACTCCCGCGAGCAGCTCGACGAGCTGGAGCGGGTGGGCGTGGACGCGGTGCTCGTCGGCGAGGTGCTCATGCG
>DASZDF010000166.1:0-1684 GCA_035942275.1 Solirubrobacteraceae bacterium
TGCGCGCGCCGATGACCTCCGCCCCGAGCGCGCTGCCGAAGCTCGCCATCCCCGGCCTGCTCCTCCTCGCGGGCACGCTCATGTACGCCGAGGCGACCCAGCGCGGCCTGCTCAGCGTCGTCTCCGTCCTCGCGTCGCTCGCCACGGTGGTGACCGTGACGCTGTCCTACTTCATCCTCGGCGAGCGGCTGAACGCGATGCAGCGCACCGGCGTCGCCGCGGCGACCCTCGGCGTGGTCCTCCTCGCGCTCTGACGCCGCGCCCCGCGAGGCTACGCGGCCTCGAAGAACCGCCGCGGGTTCGCCTTCATCATCGTGTCGACGTCGTCCTGCGACACGCCGCGCTCGAGCAGCGCCGGGACGACGTCCCGCACGACGTGGAGGAAGTGCCAGTTCGGCGAGACCTGCTCCTCGAGCCCGGGCGGGAACCAGTCGCTGAAGCAGTTGGCGTCCTGCGACAGGATCATCTTGTCGGCGTGGCCGCGCTCGCACATCGCGACCACCGTGCTGACGCGGTCCTCGAACGGCAGCAGGATGTCGAGCCCGAAGCGGTCCATGCCGAGCAGCGCGCCGCTCGCAGCGAGCTTCTCGAGGTACTCGAGGTCGGTGCTGTCGCCGCAGTGCGCGAGCATCACCCGCGCCGCGTCGACGCCCTCCTCCTCGAGGATCCGCAGCGCGTCGAGGCCGCGCTCCGTCTCGGGGTGCGTGTGGATGCAGACCGGCGTGCCCGACTCCTTGTGGATCCGGCACACCGACCGCACGACGCGCTCGACGTGCTCGGTGAGGCCTGCGGCGTCGATCGCGCACTTGAGGATGCCGGGCTTGATGCCGCTGCCCTCGATGCCGTCGCGCAGGTCGGCGCGCATGAGCTCGTCCAGCGGCTCGTCGCCGTCGAGCAGCGTCCCCGGCCCGCTGAAGTGCCACGGCCGCGGCAGCACGTCGTACGTGTAGAGCCCCGTCGCCAGGACGACGTTCAGCCCCGTGCCCTCGCACGCGGGGCGGATCAGGTCGAGCGACCGGCCGAGCCCGATCGGGCTGAGCTCGACGAGCGTGTCGATGCCCGCCGCCTTCACGCCGCGCAGCTCCTCGTTCGCCTTCGGCACCTCGACCTCGGGATCCCACGCGTTGAAGCCCGGATGGGCGATCTGGATCTCGGCCGTGATGTTGAAGACGTGCTCGTGCATGAGCACGGTCCCGAGCTCCGCGGTGTCGAGCGGGCCGTTGAGGGTCTCGATGGTCGCCATGCGGCCGGACCCTACGCCCGGCGCGCCACCCGCAGCGTCACCACGGTCGCGCGCGCCTGGCGGTTGCCGGCGGCGTCGGTCACGACCGCGGTGAAGCGGTAGCGCCCGGGCCGCAACCGAGCCGTGCGGACCTCGAAGCGGCCGGCCGCCTGCTCGACCGCGCGCAGCGTCCGCGTCCGGAACCGGCCGAGGCGCCGCATCGTCACCCGCACGCGTGCGCCGTCCACCCCGCCGAGGTCGCTGACCAGCAGCACGAGGCGGCAACGGCGCGCCACGCAGCGCCGGACGGAGAAGCGCGAGACGGGGAGCGTCGTGTCGACCGCGGGCGGCGGCGGAGGAGGAGGCGGAGGCGGGAGCGGCGGAGGGGACGCAGGCGGTGCGGGAGGAGGCGCCGGGGCGGGCAGCGCCTGGACGGTGACCGAGTTGCTGACCGCCTGCACC
>DASZDF010000167.1:0-4108 GCA_035942275.1 Solirubrobacteraceae bacterium
CGGCGCGTTCTGCGCGTCGAGGCTCGCGGAGCAGCGCCGTCGCTCGTTCGGGACGCTCCCGCGCGACGTCGACGGCGCAGCGATCGTGGAGCGCGCGCTCGCGCTCTAGGCGAAGCGCGACCGCTTGCGCCAGCCGCGGCCCGCGACGCACGTCCGGTAGCGGCGCTTGGCGACGTACGTGCGCCCGCGGTTCGTGCGCACGACGATCCGCACCGTGAACCGGCCACGCGGCAGCCCGCGCAGGTCGACCCGCGCGAGGACGCGCCCGCGGGCTCGCACCGTCCCCACCCGCCTCCCGTTCACGTAGACGCGCGCGGCCACGATGCGTCCGCGCCTCGGCCGCACGAGCCGGATGACGAACCTGCGCCGGCTGCGGCAGCTTCGTGACGGGGGAAGCGCGCCGCGCGGGAGCTCGGCGGTCGCCTCGAATGGCCGCGTCCCGCAGCGGAAGAAGTACGGGAGGTGGTCGAGCGGCGCGTCGACGCTCGCGCTGCGCGGCCCCTCGAAGCGCGCGCCGGTCTCCGGGTGCTCCCAGCACCCGCGCGGGAAGTACACGTCGCGCGCCGTCGCCCCCTCGACGACGACCGGCGCGACGAGCACGTCCGGCCCCAGCAGCCACTGCTGGTCCTGCGCGACCGCCTCCGGGTCGTCCGGGTAGTCCATGTACAGCGGCCGTGCGACCGGCACGCCGGTCTCGACGCCCTCCCGCCACAGCCGCAGCAGGAGCGGCCGCGCGGCGAGGTGCAGGCGCGAGAGCGCGTTGTAGACCTGCACGGTCTCGTCGTCGAACGACCACGGCGTGTGCGTCCCCGCGCCGACCGACCCGTGGAGCCGGAACTGCGGCGACAGCGCCGCCCATTCCGCCCAGCGGATGAACAGCTCCTTCGTCGTCGGCGAGTACGGGCCGATGTCGAAGTAGCCGCCGATGTCGGTCATGTAGCCGAACAGCCCGCCGACGCCGCGGTTCAGCATGTCGGTCGTCAGCGACTGGAGGCCCGACGACCGGCTCCAGTCCGTCGTCTCGTCGCCGGGGAAGTTCGAGCTCTCGTCGGCCGCGCTGCCGGGCGTCCCGGAGTAGCCGGCGCGCGTGTAGAACGTGATCTCCCGCCCCGGGTTCGCCCGCTCGTACTCGTCGACGAACTCGCGCGTCGCGCGGTGGAAGAGCACCGGGTAGCGGTTGTGCATCTGCGCGCCGGTCGAGCCGTCGTGGAAGACCATGTCCGACTGCGTCTGCTCCCCGAAGTCCTGCATGAAGCCCTCGGCGCCGAGGTCGAGCGCCTCGCGGATGCGCTCTTTCCACCACGCCACCGCGGCCGGGTTCGAGAAGTCGATGAGCGCGGCCGGCGCCTGGAAGTTCGAGACGAAGATGTACGGCTGCCCGGTCGGCGTCTTCGCCACGTAGCCCTTCTCGACGGCCTCGTCGAAGTCGGCGGGGTCGTCGGTGCCGATCTCGTCCTTGCCCACGAACGCGCGGAAGTACAGGATCGGCTTGATCCGCCGCCCCTTCAGCTCCCCGATGAGCTCGCGCAGCGTCTCGCGGGACAGGAACTCCCAGCCCTCGATCCGGTAGGCGTCGAGCGGCAGGCCCGTGCGGTCGATCTGCTCGAGGTCGTCGCGGACCTGCGCCTCGTACGCCGTCGGGTTGTCGCTCGGGTACTTCACGGCGCGGTCGAGCTGCGTCCCGACCGCCCACCGCGGCGGCACGCGGTGGCGCCCGGTCGCCGCCGTGAGGTCGAGCATCGAGGCGCCGGGCGCGACGACGTAGTCGATGGCGTTCGCGGCGACCGAGACCTGCCACGCGTCGCCGCGGTCGGCGGCCATCCGCCACAGCGACAGCTCCGGCCGGTCGAGCAGGAACCCATAGGCCTCGGTGAAGAAGAGCGACTGCACGTAGTACGTGCTGTGCGGACCGGTCGGGAACAGGTACTCCTCGCGCTCGGTGCCCGGGATCACGTTGATGACGGGCTGGAGCGAGCCGGCGCCGGTGTTCTCCTGCTGGAGCCAGTTGAAGAACGACGTCCCGCGCTGGTCGAGACGGTTGTGGCGCCCGCCGAAGCCGCGGAACGGCTGGCCGTCGCGCGACGCGAACGAGTCGGCCATCGCCACCACGCGGTCGCCGGGCGTCACCTTCGCGGTGACCCGCAGCGTGCCGCGGCCGGGCCCCGGCGCGACCACGACCTCGAGCTTGCGGCCGCTGTCGCTCGTGCCCACGAGGAGCTTCGCCGTCCCGCCCTCCACCGCGACCGACTCGACGTCGCGCGCCGCGTGCTGCACGCCGCCCTCGACGCCGGTGAGGAGGTTGCCGTTGTACTGGTAGGCCGGGTACTCGACCGACCGCGCCGCGCCGACGGTGAACGTGAGCGGCGCGTACAGCGACGGGCGCCGCGGGACGTTGTCGCCGCCGAGCGGCTCGGGGTCGGGGACGGGCGGGATCGGGAACGGGCCGGCGCGCTCGTTGGCGACCTCCTGCAGCGCGGTCGCGCCGCCGGGGCCGGCGAACGACAGCCGGAACGGCGCCCGCTCGACGACGACGCTCGCGCCGTCGCCGGTGACGACGACGCGGTCGGCCTCGACCCGCACCTCGGCCGCGGCGGGCGCCGCGAGGACCAGCGCGAGGGCCAGGGCGAGAGCGGCGCGCACGCCGCGCGACGCTAGCGGTCGCGCGCCGACAGCGTCGCGATTGCGAGCGCCGCCACGCCCTCCTCGCGGCCGACGAACCCGAGCCGCTCGCCGGTCGTCGCCTTGACGTTCACGCGGTCCGGCGCGACGCCCAGCGCGCCCGCCAGGTTGTCGCGGATCGTCGCCTTGTGCGGCGCGAGCTTCGGGCGCTCCATCAGCACGCTCACGTCGACGTGCAGGACCTCGCGGAAGCCGAGCAGCGCGACCACGTCGCGCAGCAGCGCCAGCGAGTCGGCGCCGCGGAAGGCGTCGTCGGTGTCGGGGAAGTGCTCGCCGATGTCGCCGAGCCCGGCCGCGCCGAGCAGGGCGTCGATGACCGCGTGCGTGAGGACGTCCGCGTCGGAGTGCCCGTCGAGCCCGCGGTCGTGCTCGATGCGCACGCCGCCCAGGACGAGCTCACGCCCTTCCGCGAGCCGGTGGACGTCCCACCCGATGCCCGTCGTGACGCTCACGTCGGCGCCCCCAGCGGCTCCAGGCGCCGCTCCCGACGCTCGAACACCGCGATCTCGGTGACGCCGAGATCGGTGAGCAGCTCGACGGCGCGGGCGTACTCGTGGCCTAGCTGGTCGGGCGCATGCGCGTCGCTCGACAGCGCGATCGGGTTCCCCGCGTCCACGACCATCTCGAGGAACGCGCGGTCGGGGTAGAAGTCGCCGACCGGCTTGCGCAGACCCGCCGTCGACAGCTCGACCGCGACGCCGGACTCCGCGATCCCCTCCATCGCGCGGTCGTAGAAGCGGCGCAGGTCGCCCTCCGGCCGCGGCCGCTCGGCGCCCCACATCTTCACGAGGTCGGGGTGGGCGAGGATGTCGAACATCCCGGTGAGCGCGGCCTCGCCGAGCAGCTCGAAGTACTCCGCCCACACCTTCGCCGGCTCGTGGCCGCGCATGCTCCACACGTCGTAGTCGGGGTGGTCGACGGCCCGCTCGCGGAGGAAGTGGATCGAGCCGACGACGTAGTCCCAGTCGCGGGCCTCCAGCAGCGTGGCCATCCGGTCCTCGCGCCCGGCGACGAAGTCGGCCTCGATCCCCAGCCTGAGGTCGGTCTCCTCGCGGACGAACGCGCAGTACGCGTCGAGGTCGTCGACCGCGTGCTCCAGCCACAGCGGGTGCTGCCAGACGTCGAGGGCCTGGGCGAAGCGGTAGACGTGCTCCGCGACGCCCAGCTCCTCGATCCCGCGCTCCTGCGCCGCCGACCGGTAGCGCTCCGCGTTGCCGGCGGTGAAGTACCGGTCGGCGGTGGCGCCGCGGTCGTCGGGGCGCAGGTGGACGTGGTAGTCGGTCAGCACGCGGCCGAGGAAGTTAGCGGCGCGCGAACGCGGCGGCCTGGCGGCGCACGAGCGCGACCAGGTCGCCGAGCGCGATGTTCCCGTCGACCAGGTGCAGCCCCCACTCGGGCGTCGGCGACGGCCTGAAGTCCGGCGCGTCGC
>DASZDF010000168.1:0-3926 GCA_035942275.1 Solirubrobacteraceae bacterium
AGCACGACCCCGTCGGTGCGCCGCACCTTGAGCGCGACGGGCGTGCCGGCGGCGCTGGGCGGGAGGTTGACCGTCCCGGTGTAGGCGCCGATGGCGTCGAGCCCCGAGAGCTTCAGCCCGATGCCGACCGCGCCCGAGTCGAGCTCGACCGCCTTCCCGCTGTAGCTGACGATCGCCTCGTGCCCGCCGTCGTCGACCACGGTGCCGAGCCGGGCGCCCTCCTTCAGGTCGAGCCGCTCGGCCGGCGTCCCGGGCGGGACCGCCCTTGGATCGAGGGCCAGCACGAGGTCGTCGTCGGCGAGGATCCGGCCGTCGGTCAGGGTCCGCTTCGTGACGAGCGGGACCGTCACGAGGGCGTCCGTCTCCGGCACGACCGCCTTGACGGGCCGCCGCGCGATCACCCGCCCGCTGATGACGCTCAGGACGCCCTCGTAGCTCCCGCCCTCGATCGCTGCGCCCCGCGCGCGCTGCACCGCGACCTGGGCGGCTTCGCCGGGCTCGAGCTCGGTCTCGATCGAGGCGACGAACGCCTGGCGCTCGCCCCTCAGCCCGAAGAGGTCGAGGCGCGCCCGCACGGGGATCACTCGGACGGTGTTGTTGATGATCGTCGCGCGCGTCGTCCTCGTGGCGTCGAGCGTCAGCGTCCCCTTGTCGGTGAACTCGATCCGCGGGGGCCGGTCCTGCGCGTGCGCGGGCGCGGCAAGGCCGACGGCCAGCCCGACGATCGTCGCTCCGCTTTTCAGCGCCCGGCGCACAGCGCGGCACCGTACGCGATCAGCGCTCCATGAGGCAAACAGCGCGTCTGCGCGGGCGCGGCTCGGCTAGTGTTGGCCGCTCAGCCAGCACGTTTCACCGAGGGGAGCAGGTCACATGGCAGGCGTCGAGGAGCGCGTCGCGCGCGCGCAGAGCGGCAACGGCGCGGCGGCCGGCAGCGACGAGATCGTCGTCATCAACCCCGCGACGGGCCGCGAGGTCGGGCGCGTCCCCAACCTGTCGGCCGACGAGGTCGCCGAGCTCGCGCGCAAGGGGCGCGCGGCACAGCCCGGCTGGGAGGCGCTCGGTTTCGAGGGTCGCGCCCGCATCATGCTCCGCGCGCAGAAGTGGGTGCTCGACAACAGCGAGCGCGTCATCCAGACGATCGTCTCGGAGACGGGGAAGACCTACGAGGACGCGCAGCTCGCCGAGATCTCCTACGCGGCGGCCGGCTTCGGCTTCTGGGCCAAGAACGCAGGCGAGTACCTGGCCGACGAGAAGGTCAAGGCGTCGTCGCCGCTGGTCGCCGGCCGCAAGCTCTACCGGCGCTTCGCGCCCCTCGGGCTCGTCGGCGTCATCGGGCCATGGAACTACCCGCTGACCAACTCGTTCGGCGACTGCATCCCCGCGATGATGGCCGGCAACGCCGTGATCCTGAAGCCGTCGGAGGAGACGCCGCTGACGTCGCTCCTGATGGCGGAGGCGATGCGCGAGTGCGGGCTGCCGGCGGACGTCCTGCAGATCGCGACCGGCCGCGGCGAGACCGGCGCGGCCCTCGTCGACGAGGCGGACATGATCATGTTCACCGGCTCGACGGCCACCGGCAAGAAGGTCATGGCCAAGGCCGCCGAGACGCTCACGCCGGTGTCGCTCGAGCTGGGCGGCAAGGACCCGATGATCATCCTGTCGGACGCCGACGTCGAGCGCGCGGCCAACGCGGCGCTCTACTACTCGATGCAGAACTCGGGCCAGACGTGCATCTCGACCGAGCGCGTCTACGTCGAGGCGCCGGTGTACGACGAGTTCGTCGCGAAGATCACCGAGAAGGCGCGCGAGCTGCGACAGGGCGACCCGTCCGGCGGCCCCGGGAGCGTCGAGGTCGGCGCGATCACCTTCCCGAAGCAGATGGAGATCATCGAGGACCACGTCAAGGACGCGGTCGAGAAGGGCGCGAGGATCGTCACCGGCGGGCACCGGCGCGCGGGCGAGGGCCAGTTCTTCGAGCCGACGATCATGGTCGACGTCGATCACACGATGAAGGCGATGACCGAGGAGACGTTCGGGCCGACGCTGCCGATCATGAAGGTCGCGGACACCGAGGAGGCCATCCGGCTCGCGAACGACTCGCCGTACGGCCTCGCCGCTTCGGTGTTCGGCAAGGACGTCCGGCGCGCCGAGCAGGTCGCGCGGCGCCTCGAGGCGGGCGCGGTCGTCGTCAACGACGCGATGCTCAACTACTCGGTCATGGAGCTGCCCATGGGCGGCTGGAAGGCGAGCGGGCTGGGATCCCGGCACGGCGCGAACGGCATCCGCAAGTACTGCGCCGAGCAGGCGATCATGCTGACCCGCTTCGCGCTGAAGAAGGACCTGCACATGTTCCCGTACAAGGCGGGGCGCACGAAGGTGCTGGGCAAGTTCTTCGGCCTGCTCTACGGGCGCGGCAAGCGGGACTAGCCCCGACACGCCCTGCTCGCGGTAGCCCTCGCCCTGGCGTCGGCGTTCAGCTGGGGCATCGCGGACTTCGCCGGCGGCCTGACGAGCCGCCGGCTCCCCGCCGTCGTCGTGCTGCTCGGCCAGCAGCTCGCCGGCGGGCTCATCTGTGCTGCCGTGATCGTCCTCGCCGCCGAGGCGCTCCCCAGCGGCCGCACGGTCTGGCTGTCGCTGCTCGCCGGCCTCGCGGGCGCGCTCGCGCTCGGCGCGTTCTACCGCGCGCTCGCCGTGGGCACGATGAGCATCGTCGCACCGATCTCGGCGAGCGGGGTCACGGTGCCGGTCGTGGCCGGGATCGCGGGCGGCGATCGGCCGAGCGTGCTCCAGGGGTTCGGCATCGCCGTGATCGTCGCCGGCGTGATGCTCGCGTCGCGCGAGGTGCACGAGGAGGGGGAGGAGGGAGTGACGGCCTCGCGCCAGAGCATCGTCCTCGCGCTGTTCGCCGCGGTCAGCTTCGGCGTCTACTTCACGCTGACCGACGCGGTGGCGGAGGACTCCGTGCTCTGGCTGCTCCTGCTCGGCCGGGCGGCGGCGATCACGGTGCTCGTCCCGGCGCTCCTCCTGCGCCCGCCCGCCACGCGGCCGCAGCGCCGCGACGTCGCCGCGCTGGCAGCGATCGGCGCGCTCGACCTCGCCGCGACCGGCCTCTACGCGCTCGCGACGACCGAGGGGCTGCTGTCGGTCGTCGCCGTGGTCGGGGCGCTGTACCCGGTCGCCACGGTCCTCCTCGCGCGCTGGCTGCTGAAGGAGCGGCTGCGCGGCGTTCAGCGGGCGGGGGTCGTCCTCGCCTTCGCCGGCGTCGCGGCCGTCGCCGCAGGCTGACCCTGGCCCGACAGGAACGCAGGGCCGCGGCGAGTGACGAGGCTCAGCCCCGGCCACCGGCGGATCGTGACGACCTCCAGGCTCGCGTCGGCCTCGAGCTCCTCGACGACCCGATGCACGCCACCGCACAGCAGGCGCGCGGTCGCGGCGCGGAACACCGGCCACGTGTCGTGCAGGAACAGCACGCCCTGCGGTGCGAGGATCGCGAGCGCGTTGTGCGCGTCGCGCCGCGCCTGGTCGTACTCGTGGTCGCCGTCGACGAAGATCACGTCGGGCGCGGGGCCGTCGTAGCGCTCGAAGAACTCGTCGGACGGCAGCTGCCACAGGCGGGCGGCGCCGACGTCGTGCTCCACGCGCTCGAACGAGACGTCGACGCCGTGGGCCTGCCCGCAGTGAGGCGCCACCTGCGAGAGGCAGTCGCCCCGCCAGACGCCGATCTCCACGTACGTCGGACTCTGGTAGCTCGCCGCGACCGCCGCGATGACCGGCGCGTGCCACCGCGACGCGGGGAACCGGACGGCGGCGGCGTCGAGTGCCTCCTGGGCCTCCACGCGGGCTAGCATGGCACCATCGCCGACGGCAAGCTTCGACTCAGGGCCGACGATCTCGCGTGGCGCGAGCTCCAGGGGGAGGTCGTGGTC
>DASZDF010000169.1:0-3715 GCA_035942275.1 Solirubrobacteraceae bacterium
GGCCATCGCCGCGTCGGTGCGGGAGCGGCGCTCCTGGAGCCACGCGCCGGTGGCGGCGAGCGTGAACGACGCGAGGCCGCCGATCAGCGTCCGCGCGCCCTCGCCGACCCACCCGCGCGAGACGGCGACGGCGAAGAGCAGGACGATCCCGACGAACACAGCGGCCCCGCCCGCCCACGCGAGGACGCGTCCGGCGACGAGATCCTCGAGCCCCGCCCGCTGCGTCCCAGCGGGAACCGGCCGCGCGAGGTGTGGCGCGCCGTGGCGACCGCGACGGAAGCCCATCCGAACGAGCCGGGCCGGCCCTCGCCGGAGCGGGGCGAAGGTGTCCCGTTGCGCGAGCCGGGCGAGCGGGGCGGGGCCGCTTCGGCGGAGCGGGGCGGGCCCGTCTCACCGCGCGGCTCGGCGGCACGGGGCGGCGACGACTGGGTGCGGCCGGCGGCCGGCTCCCTGCGCGGACGCTCCGGGGGCGCGGGCGGGAGCCATGTGGGCGCGCGGCGGGCGGCCGGGGCCGCTTCCCCGGCGAGCGTCGCCTCCAGCCGCTCGACCCTCTCGCTCAGCTTCTCGGTGCGCCGCTCGAGCAGCGCGATGCGTCCTTCGTCGCCCATCTCCGCCTCCGAGTCATCCCGCTTACTGTCGACCATCGGTCAGCAGGCACGGTAGCAAACATGTCGACCGGCGGTCAAGAGGCAGCGCGACCAGCAGCGCCGACGCGTAGACTCCACGCCGTGGCCACCCCCGCCTACACGCGCCTGAACGTCGACGAGCGCCGCCGCCAGCTCCTCGAGCAGGCGACCGCGCTCTTCGCCACGCACGGCTACGACGAGCTCTCGATGGCGAAGCTCGCGCGCGAGGCCGGCATCTCCAAGCCGCTGCTCTACCACTACTTCCCGAGCAAGCGCGACCTGTTCGAGGCCGTGCTCTCACAGGCCGCCGACGAGCACCTGCGCCGCATCACGACCGACGACACCCTCGCGCCCGCGGCGCAGCTCGCCGCGGCCGTCGACGCCTACCTCGCCTGGATCGAGCAGAACACCGGCGCCTACGAGAAGCTGCTGCGCAGCGCGGGCATCCCGGAGGTCCGCGAGCTCATCGACCGCGTGCGCGGCGAGACCGCGACCCGCATCCTCGCGGGCATCGTGCCCGACGGCCCCCCGCCGCCGAAGGTCCGCGCCGCCGTGCGCGCGTGGCTCTGGTACATGGACGGCATCTGCCTCGACTGGGTGCGGGAGCGCGACCTCACAAAGGAGGACGTCCAGGGCCTCCTCCTCGGCACGCTCCTCGGCGCGCTCACCGCGGCCGGATTCGACGCGACGCGCCTGGCCGTCTCCGGATAACGTCCGGAATCGCCGTTACGAATCAACCCATGGCTCCGGCAACGCCCACACCGGAGCTGGTCAGAGCCGGGCTGAACGGAATAGTGTTCTTGCGCCATTCGCGGCGTGAACTCTTCATCCCTCCTCAGCCCCCACCCGTAGACTGGACGTGGCCCGGATGAACGCACAACTCGTGGACATCGACGACCCCCGCCTGGTCAAGGCGCTCGCGCATCCGATCCGGATGAAGATCCTCAACATCCTGGACGAGAAGACGGCGACGCCGAAGGAGCTCGCCGCGAACCTGGGTCTCCCGCTCGAGAACGTCAGCTACCACGTCCGCACCCTCAAGGACTTCGGCTTCATCAAGCTCGAGAAGACCCGCCAGGTCCGCGGAGCGGTCGAGCACCACTACAAGCTCGTCGCCCGCCCGCGCGTGGGGAGCAAGCTGTGGGAGGAGATCCCGCGCGTCGTGCAGGAGGCGCTCACCGACGCGACCCTCAACGTGATCGTCGAGAGCATCGGCCACGCCGCGCTGCAGGGCCACTTCGACAAGGCCGACTCCGTGTCGGCGCGCCACTCCGTCGTCCTCGACGAGCAGGCGTACAAGGAGGCCTACGACATCGTCGTCGACGCCGCCAACCGGATCGAGGCCCTCGCCGAGGACGTCAAGAAGCGCACGAAGGACGAGGACACGATCCGCGCCTCGGCCGCGTTCTTCCTCTTCGAGACGCCGCCCTCGGCGCTGCCGCCCGAGGACGCCGCGAAGAAGCGCGACAGCGCGTCGCGCGGGCGCACGCAGAAGACCAGCGCCTGACGCGCGGCGGCGCCGCGCCGCCTAGACTCGCGCGGCGAGATGCGCCGCGCCCACCTCGCGCTCGCCGTCCTCGCCGCAGCCGCCGCCGCGGCACCCGTCGCGCACGCGCAGGAGCGGATCCCCGAGGGCTCGCACAACGAGCCCGAGTTCATCGGCGCGCCGGCCGATCCGCAGCTGGTCGAGGCGCCGCCGCTCGCCCCGCAGCACCCGTTCCTAGCCCCGAACGGGCGCTCGAACATCCACGACGACGCGTACATGACCGACGCGTACACGACGCCCGGCCCGCTCGGGCGCGGCACCACGCGCCACGACGTCTTCGAGGCGCGCGACTGCGCCTCGGTGACGTTCGACTCGCGCGGCCGGATCGTCACGATCTGCGTCGGCCTCGACCGGCCGGTCCTCGCGCTGAAGGACCCGGTCACGCTGGCGACGCTCGCCTCGCTGAACCTCCCTCCGCGCCAGCCCGCGCTCGGCAGCCCGTTCCAGGACTTCACCGGCGGCGGCTACTTCTACCTCGACGAGGGCGACCGCGCCGTCGTCCCGACGACGAACCGCCACCTCTACGTCGTCGAGCAGACGCCCGCGCCCGGGTTCAGGATCGCGCGCGACGTCGACCTCAACGGCGCCCTCGCCCCCGACGACAAGATCGTCTCCGTCCTGCCCGACTGGGCGGGACGGATGTGGTTCGTCGCGCAGTCGGGGGTGGTCGGCACCGTCGGGCGCGACGACGACACCGTCCGCGTCCATGACACCGGCGAGACGATCTCGAACTCGTTCTCGGTCGACGAGGAGGGCGGCGTCTACATCGTCACCGACGGGGCGCTCTACCGCTTCCAGGCGGGCGCGGACGGCACGCCGGTCGTGCGGTGGCGCGTCGCGTACGACAACAGCGGCGTGCAGAAGCCGGGACAGGCCAGCCGCGGCTCGGGGACGACGCCGACCCTCGGCACCAACGGCACGGTCGCGATCACCGACAACGCGGACCCGATGAACGTCGTCGTCTACGAGAAGTCGAGCGGCGCGGAGATCTGCCGGCACCCGGTCTTCGATCGCGGTTCGAGCGCGACCGACAACTCGCTGATCATGGCCGGGACGGCGATCGTCGTCGAGAACAACTACGGCTACACCGGGCCGGGGGCGACGCAGAACGGCGCGTCGACGGCGCCGGGAGTGGAACGCATCGACTACGACCTGAGCACACGGACGTGCCGCCGCGTGTGGCGCAGCGACGAGCGCTCGCCGACCGTCGTGCCGAAGCTCTCGCTCGCGAACGGGCTGGTCTACGTCTACACAAAGGAGCCGCAGGACGACGGGGACGACGTCTGGTACCTCACCGCGATCGACTTCCGCACCGGCGCCACGCGGTTCAAGGCGTTCGCGGGGGAGGGCCTGGGCCACAACAACAACTACGCGCCGATCACGCTCGGGCCGGACGGCAGCGCGTACGTGGGCTTCCTCGGCGGGCTCGTCCGGCTGGCGGACGAGACGCCGCCGCCCGGCGCCGGGCCGCCCGCGCAATCGGCGCCGCCAGGCGACACGCGCACGCTCGCGCGGCCGTGCCAGCCTCGCCGGCTGCGGGTCG
>DASZDF010000170.1:0-6479 GCA_035942275.1 Solirubrobacteraceae bacterium
CGGCTCGGGTAGTCGTCCTCCGGCGTCCCGTCCCCCGGCGGCATGATCGAGCGGACGAGCCGGCCGATCCGCGGGCCGTAGAGCAGCATGTAGATGCTCAGCACGAGGACGAGGATGAGCTGGATCGAGACCTCGATGACCTCGCGCAGCAGGTCGCCGGTGAACGACACCACCTCGCCGGAGCCCTGGAGCACCTGGTCCTGGAGCGTCTCGAGCGCGGTCTGGCCCTGGGCCTGCAGCTCGACGTCGATCCCCTGCTCGTCGAGCCACTCCTGCACGTCGGCGAGCGAGGCGTTCGCGTCGTCGACGAACTGCGGCACGTCGCGCTGGAACGCGGCGACCTGGTCGGCGATCGGGCCCGACAGCAGATAGCCCACGGAGACGACCGTGAAGAAGAACGCGAGGTAGACGACGGCCACCGCGAGCCCGCGCGGCACCCGGGCGCGTTGCACGATCGTCACCATGGGGTTCAGGATCAGTGCCGTGACCGCCGCCACGATGAACACCAGGAGGACGACCCCGGCCGCGCGGGCGAGCGCCCACAGCCCGAGCAGCAGCACGGGCAGCGTGACGAGCTGGACCCAGCGCGGGACGACCACCGTCGACGGGACCTGCGGCGGCGGTACCGGTGGTGCTGGTGGTGCTGGTGTCTCCCCGGCCATCGCCTCGGGATTCTGGCAAGCGGGCCAGCGGTGACGAGCATCCTGTTCGTCGGCGACGTCGTCGGCGGGCTCGGCCGCCGCACCCTGCTCGGCCTGCTGCCGGGCCTGCGCGAGGAGCTCGAGCCCACGTTCGTCGTCGTCAACGGCGAGAACGCGGCCGGCGGCCTGGGCATCACGCCGGCGATCGCCGACGAGTTCCTCGCCGCGGGCGTCGACGTCATCACCCTCGGCAACCACGCCTACCACCGGCGCGAGATCCTGCCCTACCTGGCCGACCACGACCGGATCGTGCGGCCCGCCAACTACCTGCGCCGCCACCCGGGCAAGGGCGTGGCCGTCGTCGAGCGCGACGGCGTGCGCCTGGCGGTGACGAACCTCATCGGGACCGTCTTCCTCAGCGCGGCGCGCTCGCCGTTCGACGAGGTCGAGACCGTGCTCGACTCGCTCGACGGCGGCGCCGACCACGTGCTCGTCGACTTCCACGCGGAGGCGACGAGCGAGAAGGTCGCGATGGGCTGGTACCTCGACGGCCGCGTGACCGCCGTGCTCGGCACCCACACGCACGTCCCGACCGCCGACGAGCGCGTGCTCCCAGGCGGGACGGCCTACATGAGCGACGTCGGCATGACCGGCCCGCGCGGCGGCGTGATCGGCGTCAAGAAGGAGCAGGCGATCAAGTCGCTCGTCGACCAGATGGGCGTCCGGTTCGAGACGTCCGAGGACGACCCGTGGCTCATGGGCGTCCTCATCCGCTGCGGGCAGGGCCGGCGCGCCGAGTCGATCGAGCCAGTGCGGCGAGCGTGGCCATGAGCGCCGCGACCAGCAGCAGGTTGCGCAGCGCGACGACGAGGACGATCCCGTTGTCCTCGCGCACCAGGTCGAAGTAGCGGCTCGGGAACTCGGCCAGCGTCAGCGCGAACGCCCCCGCGCACAGCGACGCCGGCCACCACAGCCGCCACACCGCGCAGATCGCGGCGAACGGCGCGAGCCACACCATGAACTGCGGCGAGAGCACCTTTCCGAGCGCGACGAACGCGAGCACCGCCGCGAACGCGCAGAGCACGAGGTGGCGGACGTCGCGCCCGCGCCCGGCCAGCCAGACGATCGCGAGCAACGTCGCCGCGAGCAGGGCCGCGAAGACGATCTGCACCTCGTCGTCGTAGCCGCCCTCGAGGCCGTTGGACTTGAAGCGGTCGTGCCGGATCGGGTAGCCGGTGACGCCCGACTCGCCGACCGCGAACAGGACGCTCGCCGGCGTGGACTCGATCTGCACCGGCCGCTCGAGGTGGAAGCGCACCTGCTCGACGTAGCCGTCGCCGAGGAACGGCAGCGACACCGCGACGACCACGGCGGCGAACGCCGCGACGCCCTGCAGCGCCGCCCGCTCCTCCCCGCGCGCGACGAGCCACACCGCGGCGATCGGGACGACGAGCGCGGGATAGAGCTTCGTCACCGTCCCCAGCCCCAGCACCGCGAACGCCCACACCGGCCGCTCGCGCGCGAAGAGCAGCAGCGCACCCGCGAGGATCGCCGCGGGCAGCAGGTCGTAGTGCGTGCGCATCGACGCGCCGAGGGCGATCGGGAGCAGCACGAGCAGCCACGCCGCCCGCGCCCCCGCGAGCGCGCCGGTCAGGGCCTGGAGCACGAGCGCGCACGCGAGCATGAGCGCGCCGAACGCGATCTCGTAGCCCTCCTCCCCGCCGCCCGGCACGTTGGCGAGCCACAGCGGCAGCGCGGCGAGCGGCGGGTACTCGAAGTCGAAGTCGAGGTACGGCAGGCGGCCGTCCGCGATCAGCTCGGCGACCGAGTTGTAGAGGTAGAGGTCGCTGACGCTCGTGTCGGACAGCGGCCCGAGCGTCGTCACGACCACGAAGGCCGCCGCGAGGGCGAGCGCGCGGATCATGCCCGGGCGGGCGCGCGGTCGCGCCCGAGCAGCGCCAGCATGACGAGCGGGAAGAACCAGACGACGTACAGGTAGAACCAGTAGGTCAGGGCGAGCTGGAGCGCGATCAGCACCGCCGCGCACAGCGCGGCCAGCCGCACCCGCTCGTCGGCCCGCCGCGGCACGAGCGCGACCCCGAGCGCGACGAGCACCGCCAGCACCTGCGCGACCCGCTGGAGCACGTCGAGGTCATACAGGCCCCAGATCGAGAACGGCGCGCCGCGGTCGGCCTGGAAGGCGACCGTGCGGTCCCAGAACGTCCCCACGTCGTCGACGGCGAGGAGGAACGTCAGCGCGACGACCGCCGCGAACGGGACGGTGAACAGGGCGAGCCGGCCGAGACGTCGCCGCCACGGCATCCCGCTCAGGCCGTGCGTGGCGAGCACCGGCGCGAGGCCGAACGGAGCGAGCTTCGTCAGCGACGCGAGCGCGGCCACGACGCCGCGCGCGGGCGCGCTGGTCGCGACGAGCAGCGTCGCGACGACGAGCATCGGCACGAGCGTGTCGTTCGCGTTCGTGTTCAGCGCGTAGAGCGTGAACGGGAACGCCGCCCACGCGTAGGCGAGCGCGACGCCGAGCGCCTGCCCGCCCACGCGGCGCCCGAGGATCCACACGCCCACGAGCGTGAGGAGGTCGAACGCGATCGCCGCGCCGTGCGCGGCGGGCAGGTCGTCCCATGTCCCGCCCCACGGCATCGCCTGCTCGAACGGGACGTACGCCGCGTAGGCGAGCGGGCCGTAGGTGTCGCCGTGCTCGTTGTCCTGCGGCCAGCCGCCGTAGAGCGGGTCGCCGTCGGCGAGGCGGTCGGCGCCGATCACCCCCGCGTAGCCGACGTCGATCACGTTCGAGGCGACCAGGTTGAGGCCGAGCCGGAAGCCCGCGAGGAAGATGATCCCGACCGCGAGCCAGCCGACCGGGACCAGCAGCCGCGGCGGCGGCGCGCGCCGCCCCCGCACGCCGATCCACAGCATGCGGCCGAGCAGGTAGGCGAGCAGCGGCGCGACGAGCGGGACCGACGTCTCGATCTCGGCGGCGTTGAAGAACGCGAGCGAGAGCGAGAACGCGCACAGCACGGCGAGGTCGAGGTGCAGCAGAGCGAACGGCCGGCGCCACTGCACGAACGGCACGACGAAGAGGACGAGCAGCGGGATCCAGACGTACGGCGCGTTGACCTTCTTGCCGAACGCGCCGTCGTAGCCGCGGGCCATCGTCCACGCGACGCGGAACCCCGTCCACAGCTCGACGATCCCGCCGCTGCGGTCGCCGACGATGACCTGCGCGATCTCCTTGCGCGGCTCGCCCTTCCGGGTCTTCGCGTAGTAGCTGACCTGCCACAGCGCGGAGTCCTTCAGGAACACCTCGCGCGTCGACCCGGGGTGCTTCGCGCGCTCCTCGCGGACCTCCGGCTGGCGGTCGGCGATCCGCAGGACCTCGCGGCCGGTCAGCTCGCGGAGCTTCGGCCGCTCGTCGAGCGACTCGGGACGGACGAGGTCCGCTGCGGAGGCGGCCGGCGCGAGCAGCGCGAACGCGACGCCGAGCGCCGCGAGCAGCCTCAGCGCGCGAAGCTCCAGAGCTTGTTGCCCAGGAAGCTCAGGGGCGTGGCGGCCGCGATGGCGAGCGCCTGCGCGGGGACCTCCGGCGCCTCGAGCCCGGCGACCAGCAGCTCGAGGACGAGCAGGTTGAAGCAGAAGGCGCCGACGCTCACCGCGAAGAAGCGAGCGGCCTGGAAGCCGGCGTGGCCGTGGCGCGCGCGGAAGGTCCAGTGGCGGTTCCAGAAGAAGTTGTTCGCGACGGCGACGACGAACGCGGCGGTGGCGGCGAGGCGGTAGTGCGCGTCGGTCCCGTGCACGAGCAGCGTGAACACCGCGAGGTTGACGACGTAGCCGCTCGCCCCGACGACGCCGAAGCGCACGAGCTCCATCCAGTTCGCAGGCTTGCGCACGCCGGCGTGCATCCGCGCGCGGAACCGCGGCGGCGCCTCCACCGTTGCGGCGAAGTCCTCGCTCATGCGGGCGAGGGTAGCCGGAAGTGCCGCCGCACCATCCCTGCCACGTCGCGGATCGACCACTGGCTCGGCGTGTGCTCCGGCTCGATCCCGGCGAAGACCAGCGCCCCCAGCGAGTCGCTGCGGTGCAGCGAGCCGTGCGAGCCGCCGCCGACGTGGTCGGCCCCGCCCCAGTCGGCGAACTCGTAGCCCGGCGAGGCCGACAGCAGCACGTCGCCGGACGTCGGGCACTCGAGCGCGGCCCACACGCGCGCGAGCGCGTCCGGGTAGGCGTCGCTGCAGAAGACGCCGTCCTCGATCCTCGCGTCGAGCACCTCGAGGTTGCCGCGCACGATCCACTCGGTCCCGCGCGCGTCGCGGACCTCCTCGCCGGGCGCGAACGAGAGCGCGCCGCGCCGGCTCGTCACGATCGCCACCCCCTGCTCGCGGTGCATCGCGAGGTCGACCCCGTCGAGGTCGAGCGCGGTGCCGAGCACCTGCGGCAGGACGTGGTCGCGCGCGTCCGGGACGAGCACGTAGACCATCGCCGACCGCTGGGCGGGGCAGACGGCGATCTCGGCGTCGTCGGGCTTCGCGCGGCCGGGGCCCGCGACCGCGAGGTCGCCGAAGGCGTCGATGATGTCGACCCGCTGCTCGACCGCGGCGTGGGAGTGGTCGGCCACGACGATCACCGCGTGGCTCTCGAGGAACGCCTCCGTCCCGCCGCCCGCGCGCATCACCCGCTCGAGCTGGCGGTCGGCGTCGTGGATCGACGTGACCTGCGCGTGCGGGCCGTTCTTGTGCGAGTGCGTGTCGTTGTCGGGCAGCGAGAGGAGCAGGAAGTCGAAGAGGTCGTGCTCGACCATGTAGGCGCTGACGCAGCCCGAGTGCTGGTCGCGCAGGCCCGGCATCCCGAGCTGGCTCTTGCACCCGGTGGCGCGGCTCGCGTAGACGTCGGCGTAGAAGAGCTCGCGCGGGCCGAGGATCGGGCGGCGGAAGAGCGTCTGCCCGGCGATGCGGGTCAGGGCGGTGTCCTTGGAGAACATGTGCTCGTGGCGCCCGCGGTACATGAGGTACGTAGTCCCGGCGGTGCGGTGGCCGGCGTCGTCGAGCTCCTCGAACACCGTCGGCGTCTCCTCCGCCAGGTGCTCCATGTTCATGTTGTAGACCGTGTCGACGAGCTGGCGGTTGATGCCCAGCCGCCGGGCCGCGCCGAAGCTCGAGCCGTACTCCACGTAGCGCTTCTCCTCGCGCGACCACCAGTTCATCGAGGGGATGCGGTGGCGATCCTGGAGCGTCCCGGTGGCGATCGCGGCGGCGCACACCGGCGTGACCGACGGGAAGGCGGCGCAGCAGTCGTCGACGTAGGTCCCGCGCTCCATGAGGAGGCCGAGCGTCGGAGCGCGCCCCGTCGCCACCGCCCGCTCCAGCGCCGAGGGCTTCATCCCGTCGATGACCGCCAGGACCAACTTCGTAGGGGTCACCTCAGGATTCGCAGGCCCGCGTACTTCTGGTCCCCGCGCCGGCGGCCGCTGACGAGCAGCCACGCGAGCGCGGCGAGCGCGATCACCGAGACCGGCGGGGCGACGATCGCGAGGATCGCGAGCAGCAGCGACGACCCGTCGGCGTAGACGGTGAGCGCCTCGCGGGCGTCCTCGTCGAGCCGCGCCCGCGTGCGCCGCATGAGGTCCCGCGCCGTGGCCTGGGCGAGCAGGGCGCAGAGGATGCCGCCGATCAGCCCCGGCCACCCCGTGTCGGAGTGGTCGGCGAGCGCGCCCGCGAAGAGCAGCGCGCCGACGCCGAGCGCGATCCCGCCCAGCGCCGCGCCGGCGGGGCTCGCGTCGAGCCCCTCGCCGGTCATCCGGCGTTGCAGCAGCACGAACCCGATCAG
>DASZDF010000171.1:0-4673 GCA_035942275.1 Solirubrobacteraceae bacterium
GCCCGCGCTGCCCGGGCTCACCCGCACCGTGGACGACGCCCGCCCGCTCGTCCGCGCGCTCGACATCGCAGCGCGCGACCTGCGGCCGATCGTCGAGTACCTCGGCGCGTACCGCTCCGAGGTCATGGCGCCGTTCATGAACGTCGCGGCCGCGACGCAGGACACGTTCAGGCAGCCCGGGGCGCGCGACGCGCTGCACTACCTGCGCGTCCTCATCCCGGTGACGAACGAGGGCCCGGTGAACCAGCCGCGGCGGCTGCCGTCCAACCGCCACAACGCCTACATGAAGCCGCGCGCGCTCGACCGCCTCGCGCAGGGGCTCGAGTCGTTCGACTGCGGCCACCTCGGCAATCCGCAGACGGTGCCGGTCGCGGGCAGCGCGCCGCGCGGGTGCACCGTCATGGAGCCGTGGTCGCTGGGCGGCCGCCCGGCGCGCGCGTTCCAGCAGCTCGCCCGGATGCCGCGCTGAGCGCGTCCTAAGCTCCGCGCCTCCGCATGCCGACGCTCGCGCCCCTCCCCGACATCCTCGTGCTCGCCGCCGGCGGCGTCCTCGGCGAGGCGTGGATGAGCGGCGTGCTCGCCGGGGTCGAGGACGCGACCGGCGTCGATTTCCGCGACGTCGAGACGTTCGTCGGGACGTCCGCCGGCTCGATCGTCGCCGCCCACCTCGCCGGCGGCCGCAAGCCGCGCCGCCCGCGGGGCGGCGAGAAGGGCGGCGACCCCGGCTTCGTCCAGGACGCGCCCGGCCGCTCGCGCGGCGGCGACCTCGTCCGCAGCATGGCCCGCCTCGCCGCTGTCCCCTTCGCCCCGCCCGCCCTCGCCCTCGGCGCGCCCGGCGGCGCGCTCGTCCGCCGCGCGGCGCTCGCCGCGCTCCCGGACGGGCGGCGCGACCTGAACCACCTCCACCGCGAGGTGGAGCGCAGCGGCGTGCGGTTCGACGGCCGGCTGCGCGTGTGCACGGTCGACAAGGGCAGCGGGCGCCGCGTCGTCTTCGGCGCGCCCGGCGCCCCCGAGGCCTCGGTCGCCGACGCGGTCGCCGCGTCGTGCTCGATCCCGTCCGTGTTCCGCCCGGTCCGGATCGGCGGGCGCGAGTACGTCGACGGCGGCGCCTGGTCGCTGACGAACCTCGACGCCGCCCCGGCGGGCCGCGGCAGCGAGGTCCTGTGCCTGCACCCCTCCGGCAGCCTCGGTGTCGCCGTCTCGTCGCCCTGGGGCGCCGTCCGCGCCGCCGCGGCGGCCGCGGCCGAGCTCGAGGCGCTCGCGCTGCGCGCCCGTGGCGCCCACGTCCGCATCGTCGGCCCCAGCGGCGACGCGGCCGACCTCATGGGCACGAACCTCATGGACCCCGGCCCCGCCACCCGCGTCCACGCCGCCGGCTACCGCCAGGGTCAGAATCTGACATAGGCCGTCGTTCGTCCGACGCGAGCGGGAAGCTCCGGCGCGCGATGTCCCGCGCCGTCCCCGTGCTCGCCGTCCTCGCGCTGCTCGCCGGCTGCGGGACCTCCGACGACCGCGACGAGGCCCGTGCGACGACCGACCGCTTCTACGAGGCGATCCGCGCCGACGACGGCGACGCGGCGTGCGCCGAGCTGGGCGAGTCGCTGCTCGAGCAGGTCGAGTCGCAGACGCAGCGCGCCTGCGAGGACGTCATCACCGAGTTCGAGTACGAGGGCGGCACGATCGCCGAGACCGAGGTCTACATCACGAACGCGAAGGTCGACCTCGACTCCGGTGAGAGCGCCTTCCTCAGCCGCGAGACCGACGGCTGGAAGCTGTCGGCCATCGCGTGCAAGGCCGAGAAGGGCAAGCCGGCGGACCGGCCGTTCGAGTGCGAGGTGGAGGCCTAGATGCGATCGCTGTTCGTGTTCACGCTGGTCGTGGTCTGGGCCGGGATCGCGTACGCGATCGCCGTGGGAGCGCTCGGCCAGTGAGCCGCTTCGTCCGCGAGAGCTCGCTGACGCTCGCGTTCCTCACGATCTTCCTCGCCGCGCTCGTCGGCCAGGCGTTCGTCGGGCACTCGGACTTCAACCACGACCAGATCGCCCACCAGGACGAGACGGTCTCGCTCTGGCGCTTCGTCACGTCGTCGGCGTACTGGGTCGACGTCATGGAGAACTGGCAGTCCGAGTACCTCCAGTTCACGCTGTTCATCCTCGGGACGGTGTGGCTCGTGCAGCGCGGCTCGCCGGAGTCGAAGGAGCTCGACAAGGTCGGGCGCGAGTCCGACGAGGACCAGCTCGTCGGCGAGCACGCGCGCGACGACTCGCCGAAGTGGGCGAAGGTGAACGGCTGGCGGCGGACGGTCTACGAGAACTCGCTGCTCCTGCTGATGGGATCGCTCATGCTCGCGACGTGGTTCGCGCAGCTCGTCACCGGGCGCGTCGAGTACAACAGCGAGCAGCTCGACCACCACGAGGCGGCGCTCTCGCTGTGGCAGTACGCGGGCTCGTCGGACTTCTGGAACCGGACGCTGCAGAACTGGCAGTCGGAGTTCCTGGCCGTGGCGTCGATGGCGGTCTTCGCGATCTGGCTGCGGCAGCGCGGCTCGCCGGAGTCCAAGCCCGTCGGCGCATCGCACGACGCCACCGGCGTGGAGGGCTAGGCTGCGGCGCGATGGCCGCCACGGGATCACGCGCCGAGGACCTCCGCGGGCTGGAGGACCGCCACGGCGCGCACAACTACCACCCGCTCCCCGTCGTCATCGAGCGCGGCGAAGGCTCGTGGGTGTGGGACGTCGACGGCCGCCGCTACTTCGACGCGCTGTCCGCGTACTCCGCGCTGAACTTCGGCCACCGCCATCCGCGCCTCGTCGCGGCGGCCGAGGCGCAGCTCGGGCGGCTGACGCTCACGAGCCGCGCCTTCCACGCCGACCAGCTCGGGCCGTTCGGCGCCGAGCTGGCCGCGTTCTGCGGCAAGCAGCGCGTCCTGCCGATGAACACCGGCGCCGAGGGCGTCGAGACGGCGATCAAGCTCGCGAGGAAATGGGGCCACGAGCGGCGCGGAGTGCCCGAGCCCCGCATCGTCGTCTGCGCCGGCAACTTCCACGGCCGCACGACGACGATCGTCTCCTTCTCCGACGACCCGCTGGCCCGCGACGGGTTCGGGCCGTACACGCCGGGCTTCACGGCCGTGCCCTACGGCGACGTCGACGCGCTGCGCGCGGAGCTGGCCGGCGAGGACGTCGTCGCCTTCCTCTTCGAGCCGATCCAGGGCGAGGCCGGCGTGGTCATCCCGCCGGACGGCTACCTGACCGCCGTGCGCGCCGCGTGCACCGAGGCGGGCGCGCTGATGATCGCCGACGAGATCCAGTCGGGCCTCGGGCGGGCGGGCGCGCGGTTCGCCTGCGATCACGAGGACGTCGAGCCCGACCTCTACATCCTCGGCAAGGCGCTCGGCGGCGGCATCGTGCCGCTGTCCGCCGTCGTCGGCGACGACGACGTGTTCGGCGTCCTGCACCCGGGCGAGCACGGGTCGACCTTCGGCGGCAACCCGCTGGCGTGCGCGGTCGGCCGGGAGGTCCTGCGGCTCATCGAGGACGGCTCGCTGATCGAGTCGTCCGCGGCGCTCGGCGCGCGCGCCGCCGATCGCCTGCGCGCGGCCGGGCTCCACGTGCGCCAGCGCGGCCTGTGGCTCGGCGTCGACGTGCCGGACGGCTCGGCGCGCGCCGCGTGCGAGCGGCTGATGACCGTCGGCGTCCTGTGCAAGGACACGCACGAGACGACGCTGCGCATCGCGCCGCCGCTCACCGTCACCGGCGACGATCTCGACTGGGCGCTCGACCGCGTCCTCGAGGTCCTCGCGCGCTGACGCGCGGCCGTGCGCGCCGCGATCGCCGCCGCCCTCGCCTTCGCGCTGCTCGCGCCGCCCGCAGCCGCCGACGACCTCCTCGTCTTCACGAAGACGGAGGGCTATCGCCACGAGTCGATCCCGGACGGCGTCGCCGCGATCCGCGCGCTCGGCGCGGCCAACGCCTTCACCGTGACCGAGACCGTCGACGCGGGGGCGTTCACGGCGGAGCGGCTGGCGCCGTACGAGGCGGTCCTGTTCCTGAGCACGAACCGCGAGGTGCTCGACGCGGCGCAGCAGGCGGCGCTCGAGGGCTACGTGCGCGGCGGCGGCGGCTGGGCGGGCGTCCACTCCGCGTCGGACACCGAGTACGGCTGGCCGTTCTACGGCGAGCTGCTGGCGGGCGCGTGGTTCACGTCGCACCCGCCGATCCAGCCGGCGACGATCGACGTCGAGGACGCGTTCCACCCCTCCACCCGCGGTCTCCCCTTGCGCTGGACGCGCAGCGACGAGTGGTACGCGTTCACGGCGAACCCGCGGCCGCGGGCGCGGGTCCTGCTGCGCGTCGACGAGTCGTCGTACGCGCCGGCGGAGAGCGCGATGGGCGCGGACCACCCGGTCGCCTGGTGCCGCGCCGTCGGGCGCGGGCGGTCGTGGTACACGGCCATCGGGCACACGCGGGAGTCCTTCGCCGAGCCGGAGTTCCGCCGTCACCTGCTCGGCGGCATCCTCACGGCGATGGACCGCCTCCCCGCCGACTGCGCTCCGCGCGAGCGCGACACGCCGCTGCTCGCCGCCGACGACGCGGTCCGACGGGCGACGCTGCGGCGGCGCGGCCTCTCCGTGCGGCTCGAGTGCCCGCGCGGCTGCACGGCCCGCGTCCGGAT
>DASZDF010000172.1:0-7801 GCA_035942275.1 Solirubrobacteraceae bacterium
GCGCGGCGCTGATGAACTCGCGCTTCCTGCCGATGGGGATCGCCCTCGCCCCGTCGCTGCCGGGCGGCGCGGCGAAGCGCGGCGCGCAGGGCCAGGCGGTCGTGGACTCGTCGTGGGCGATGGCGCTGCGCGACGACGGGCGCTTCGACCGCTGGTTCCTCTTCGGCGGGACGGCGGTCCAGTACATGACGTGGTCCACCGGCACGATCCTCGGGGCGTTCGCGTCCGGGATCGACGTCGAGCAGTTCGGCCTCGACGCGCTCTACCCGACGTTCTTCCTGGCGCTGCTCATCGCCGAGCTCAGGAGCGGGCGCGCGAAGGGCGCCGCGGCGCTCGGCGCGCTCGTCGCGCTCGCGCTGGTGCCGGTCGCGCCGCCCGGGATCCCGATCCTCGTGGCGAGCCTCGCGTCGCTGCTCGGGCTGTGGCGGAGGGAGCCGGCGTGACCAGCAACGAGATCTGGCTCGTGATCGCGCTCTGCGCCGTGGCGACGGCCGTCATCAAGGGGGCGGGGCCGATCGCGCTCGGGGGCCGCGAGCTGCCGTCGTGGTTCAGCGGGGTCATCCAGCTCATGGCCCCCGCCCTGCTCGCGGCGCTCGTCGCCGTGGCGGCGTTCTCCGATCACGAGGAGTGGGCGATCGGCGCGGACACCGCGGGCGTCGCCGCGGGCGGGCTCGTCCTGTGGCGCGGCGCGAACGTCGTCGTCGGCGGCGTGGTCGCCGCCGGCGTCACCGCGCTGCTGCGGGCGCTGTAGCGAGCGCGGGCTCGTCCGCGCCGCCGTTGCGGTGGTACATGAGCCGCGCGAACGCGCCGGCCGTCAGGAACATGAACGCGCTGTAGATCGCCGCCGGGATCGCGAGGTCGTCGTGGATGAGGACGGCGACCGCGATCGCCAGCGTGCCGTTGTGCACGCCCAGCTCCATCGCCACGGCCGTGGACTGGCGGTTGTCGAGCCGCGCGAGACGCGAGATCGCGTACGAGCAGCTCATGGCGAGCACGTTCAGCGTCAGCGCGGCGATGGCCAGCTCGGTGAAGTGCTCGGTCACGGTGCCCCACTCCTCGGCGACCGCGCCGACGACGACGAGGACGAAGGCCACCATCGCGATCCGCTTCGCGACGGGCTCCTTCGCGATGGCCCAGGCGGCCCGGCGCTCGCGGATCGCCATGCCGACCGCGACCGGCACGACCGTGATCAGGAACACGCGGGCGGAGATGCCGAGCATCCCGACGTCGTCGCCGACGCCCGCGTTGAAGTGCGAGATCGCGAGGCTCAGGTAGAGCGGGACCGTGATCACCGCCGCGATGCTGCTCAGCGCGGTCATCGAGATCGAGAGCGCCGTGTCGCCGCGCGCGAGGTGCGTCATCAGGTTGGCCGTCGCCCCGCCGGGCGACGCGCCGAGCAGGACGAGGCCGACGGCGAACAGCGCCTCGAGCCCGTAGAGCTCCGCGACGGCGAACGCGAGGAAGGGCGAGACGACGAAGAGGTTGCCGAGCCCGATCAGGATCCCGCGCGGCGCGGTGAAGACGCGCTTGAAGTCGTCGAGGGTCAGCGACAGGCCGAGGCTGCCCATGATGAGGGCGAGCGCGATCGGCAGGCCGATGATGGCGAAGGCGGACTGGTCTTCCATCAGAAGGCGATGACGCTACGGATGCCGTCCTGGTGGTGCATCAGTTCGAACCCGCGGTTGACCTCGTCGAGCGTGATCCGGTGCGAGATGAACGAGTCGACGTCGATGTCGCCGGCGAGGTAGCGGTCGACGAGCTGCGGGACCTGGAGGCGGCTCTTGACGCCGCCGAACGACGCGCCCTGGACGCGCCGGCCCTGCATGAGGAAGCGCGGCACGATGTCGAGCGTCTCGCCTTTCCCGGCGACGCCGGCGATCGTGCACAGCCCCCAGCCCATGCGCGCGGACTCGACGGCCTGGCGCATGACCGACACGAGCCCCGTCGCCTCGAACGTGTAGTCCGCGCCGTAGCCGCCGGTCTCGGAGACGACGCGCGCGACGACGTCGTCGTCGGCGACCCACGCGTCGGTCGCGCCGTGCGCGCGCGCCAGCTCGAGCCGCTCCTCGCTCAAGTCGACGCAGATGATCCGCTCGGCGCCCTGGAGCCGGCACCCGGCGACCGCGCCGAGCCCGACCATCCCCGCGCCGAAGACGACGCACGTCGAGCCCGGCTTGACCTCCGCTCGGTACATCGCGGCGCCGAGCCCGGTCGTGAGCCCGCACGCGAAGAGCGCGCACGCCTCGAGCGGCGCGTCCGGGGAGACCTTCGCCAGCGCGATCTCCGGCATCACGGTCGCCTCGGCGAACGTCGAGCAGCCCATGAAGTGGCGCAGCTCGTCGCCGTCGCGTGACAACCGGGTCGTGCCGTCGGGCAGGTAGCCGTTGCCCTGCTGCTCGCGGATCGCGACGCAGACGTTCGTCTTGCCGGACGCGCAGTTCACGCACTCGCCGCAGAACGGGTTGAACAGCGTCACGACGTGGTCGCCCACCGTCACCGAGGAGACGCCCTCGCCGACCGCCTCGACGACCCCCGCGCCCTCGTGCCCGAGCACGCACGGCACGTAGCCGGAGGGGTCCGCGCCGGACGCCGTGTAGAGGTCGGTGTGGCAGACGCCGCACGCCTCCAGGCGCACCAGCACCTCGCCGGAGCGCGGGCCGGCGAGGTCGACCTCCTGCACGGCGAGCGGCTGCCCGAACTCCTCCAGGACTGCTGCGCGGATCTTCATGGCGGGGGAGCCTACGTCTGCCGGAGGTCACGGCGTGTGGCTAGCCTCCCCCGACCCGATGAACGACCAGGACCAGAGGCTCGACCGGGGCGTGCTCGCCGTCGCGTTGGTCGTCGTACTCGGGGCGGTCATGTCGATCCTCGACATCACGGTCGTCAACGTCGCGATCAGGACGCTGGCGCAGGACTTCTCGACGGACCTGGCGACGATCCAGTGGGTCGTCACCGGCTACACGCTCGCGCTCGCGGCGGTCATCCCCCTCACCGGCTGGGCGGCCGACCGGTTCGGGACCAAGCGGCTCTACGTCGTCTCGATCGGGCTCTTCGTCGCGGGCTCGGCGCTGGCCTCCGCGGCGTGGAGCGCCGAGTCGCTCATCGCGTTCCGCGTCCTCCAGGGCCTCGGCGGCGGGATGATCCTGCCGGCGGGCATGACGATCCTGACGCGGGCCGCGGGCGCGGACCGGATCGGGCGCGTCATGGCGATCATCGGCGTCCCGATCCTGCTCGGGCCGGTCCTCGGCCCGATCCTCGGCGGCTGGCTGGTCGAGAGCGCGTCGTGGCGGTGGATCTTCCTCATCAACGTCCCGATCGGGGCGGTCGCGCTGCTCCTGTCCGTGCGCGTGCTGCCCGTCGACGAGCCGCAGCCGGGCCACCGCCTCGACTGGCTCGGGCTCGGGCTGCTCTCCCCTGGCCTGGCGCTGCTCATCTACGGCCTGGCGGAGTCGGGCTCGTCGGGCGGCTTCGGGTCCGGCAAGGTGCTCCTGGCGACGCTCACCGGCGCGACGCTGCTGATCGGCTTCGCGGTGCAGTCGTTGCGGTCCGAGGACCCGCTCATCGACCTCGGGCTCTTCGCCAACCGGACGTTCTCGATCGCCTCGGGGACGATGATCCTGATGGCCGTCTCGGTCTTCGGCGGCATGCTGCTCGTGCCGCTGTACCTCCAGGCCGTGCGCGGCGAGTCGGCGTTCGACACCGGCCTGCTGCTGGCGCCGCAGGGGCTCGGGGCGATGCTCGTCGTGCCGCTCGCCGGTCGCCTCAGCGACCGGACGGGGGTCGGGCGGATCGTCCCGTTCGGCCTCGTGCTGGCGGCGTTCTCGTTCTTCAGCCTCACCGCGCTGACGACGGACACGCCGTACTCCGTGCTCTGCGCGATCCTCTTCCTCCAGGGGATGGGGATGGGCGCCGCGTTGATGCCGCTGTTCTCGGGCGCGATGCAGACGCTGCGCAGGTCGACGGTCGCCCGGGCGAGCACCGTGCTGAACATCATCCAGCAGGTCGGCGCGTCGATCGGCACGGCGGTGATGGCCGTGCTGCTGACGCAGGCGATCGCCTCGCGGCTTCCCGCGGGCGCGGTCGGCGCGGGGTTCGACGCGGAGATCCCGGAGGGCGCGCGAGAGCGGGTCGCGCCGATCCTCGCCGATTCTTTCGCCGAGACGTTCTGGTGGGCGTTCGCCCTCGTCGTCGTCGCGCTGGTCGCGTCGTTCTTCCTGCCGAAGCACCGACCCGAGCCCGTCCACGACCCGGACGACGACGCGCCCGCGGCGCCCGCGCTCATCCCGCACTAGCCGCCGGTTTTCGCGCCCGCGGACGTTGTCGCGTGCATGTCCCGCGCGCTGCTGCTCTCCCTCGTCGCCCTGCTCTGCCTCGCCGCGCCCGCCTCGGCGCGGACGCTCGCGCCGCCCGCGGGGCTGGCCGCGGCCGTCGGCGAGCGGAGCGTGGACCTGACGTGGCAGCCGGCGGCGTTCCCGCCCGGCACGCGCGAGCACGGCGTGATCGTCAAGCGCGACGGGCGCACGGTCGCGACGCTGCCGGGGAGCGCCACGGCGTGGAGCGACGGCGCGGTCGCGACCGGCTCCGAGCACGCGTACACCGTCGCCGCCACGATGCGCCAGGGGGTGCGGATCACGAGCCCCGACTCCGCTCCCGTGACCGTCCGGCTGCCGGGGTACCTCGTCGGCGCCGCGACGCGCGACATCACGCCGGAGGGCGCGGTCAACCTCGGCGGCTTCGGGCTCGGCGACGGCACCGTCATCCCGGACGCGATCGTCGGCCGCGGCGGGTTCGGCGCCTCGACCGGCGAGCGGATCGGCGCCCGCGCGGTCGTGTTCGACGACGGCGACGGTGCGGTGGCGATCGCCAACATCGAGACGCAGGGCATGTTCGCGGCCTACGAGGACGGGCCGTTCGGCCTCGACGACATCGCGAGGCTCGTGGCGCAGGACGTCCCGGGGCTGCGCGCCGACCACATCCTCATCGCGAGCGACCACTCGCACTCCGCGCCGGACACGATCGGCGTCTGGGGCGGCGTCGAGGAGGCGTACTTCGCGTACATCCGCGACCAGACCGTCGCCGCGATCAAGGCCGCGTACGCGCAGCGGCGGTTCGCGAACGTGCGCGCCGGCCACAGCGACGCGTCGGACCTGATCTACAACCAGTCGTGCAGCGAGGCGCTCAACCAGTCCAAGGAGCCGGCCTACACCGGACCCGAGGTCTGCGCCACGCCGGGCAAGGACGGCATGTTCCGCGTCGTGCAGGCCACCACGCCCGGCGACCGCGTCGTCGCCACGCTCGGCGCGTTCGCCGCGCACGCGACGGCGGGCGGCGGGAACGGGCTGCACGGCGACTGGCCGCAGTTCGTCTCCGAGGCGATGACCGAGACCTACGGCGGGGTGGGCGTGGCGATGGTCGGCGCCCTCGGCGGCACGCAGCCGTGCCGGGCGGCGTGCTCGTTCACGAAGCCGTCGAACCCGGGCTACGACGAGCCCAGCCGCAAGCGGGCGATCGTCCTCAACTACATGGCGCACGTGCGCAACGCGGTGAACACGGCCGCGCCGGTCAGCGGCCCGGTGACGGCGGCCAGGCGGCACATCCGCGAGCCGATCACCGGCCCCGCCGTCCTCGGCCTCTTCACGCTCGGCCACCACACGGGCACGCGGCTGCTGCGCTCGCACCAGAACCCGTGGGTCGTCGGCAACACGATCCGCACCGTGGCCTCCGCGGTGCGCGTCGGCGGCGTCCTGTTCGCGGGCACTCCCGGCGAGGGCTTCCCGGCGATCGGCGCCGGGGTGCGCGACGCCGTCGAGGGCGAGCAGGAGGTCCTCCAGCTCGGCCTCGCCAACGACCAGCTCGGCTACCTGATCGCGCCGGCGCGGTACGTCCCGATCATCGCCGCCGAGGCCCCGGTCAACGACAACATCATCTTCAACGTCTCGCCGACGATCGGCGATCACGTGATGTGCGCCGACATCGCGCTCGCGCTCGAGACGGGCTTCGAGGGCGCCTCGCCGGCGGAGTGCGCGCCGTACGACGCGCAGGACGCGGCCGGCGATCCGGTGGCGAACGTGCCGGTCGGCGGCGTCGTCGCGCCGTAGCGGACCGCGAATGGTCGGCTGTGCAGGGGCTTCACGGCACGGCCGGTTGTCGCGCCGTCCGCGATACCGCTATGCTCCGCCGCACAAGACCAGGCCAATACAGGTCTGGTGAGAAAGAGCAGTGTTCAGCGCCCGCAGTCGTTGCCCCTCGTGAGCATCCCGTCGCGTCGCAGTTCACAGCACGCACGAGGAGAGCCTCACATGGCAACCGGAACCGTCAAGTGGTTCAACGACGAGAAGGGCTTCGGCTTCATCACCCCCGACGAGCAGGGCAAGGACCTGTTCGTCCACCACACCGGCATCAACGCCAGCGGCTTCAAGTCGCTCGCCGAGGGTGCGCGCGTCAGCTTCGACGCCGAAGCCGGTGACAAGGGGCCGAAGGCCGTCAACGTCACGCCCCTCTAGGGCGGCCACCCGCTCCGAGCGGGTCGCGGGCACTGCCCGCAACTGAAGGAGGAGCATCCATGCTCCGAATGATCTGCCGTAGCTGCCTGCGGCTGTGGGACACCGAGCGCGTGCATCACCGCTCGACGTGCCCCCGCTGCGGCGGCGCCCTGGCGTCGCGCTAGAGCGCGACGCGCCCCCCGTCCGGCCGGCGACGCTGCCGGCCGAGACGGGCGGTACGGTTCACGGCACACCCTCGATGTGAAGGGAGTCCCCCGATGGAGGGACGCAAGCCCCCGCCAGGCCGGCCGCTCCGCCCCAAGAGCAAGACGCCCGCCGAGCGGGCCGAGGAGTTCACCGCCACGCAGCGACGGCTGAAGGAAGAGGCGACCGCCCGCCGCGACGCCGCGTCGAAGGGATCGGGCAAGAAGAAGGGCTGAGCCCCGCCGCCGGACCCCGCGCTATCATCCGCGACCGCTTCGCAGAAGCGACGCCGACGCGATCGGGGGGAACGCGAGTTTCCACGCGCCGGCGGTGGGTACCGGGAGCCGACACGCCGGTTTCGGGTCCTGTGAGCGTCCTGGCGGTCCGTTGAAGGGTCGCTGGCGGCGTCTGTCGAATCGTTCGCAAAACGAGGGGACCGACATGCCAGTCACCATCTTCCGTGCCGCAGGGACCGCGGCCGTCCTCACCGTCGCGCTCGTCGCGGCGATCGCCCTGTCCGCCGCGCCCGCCCTGGCCCAGGGCTGCGCCGGCGCCGGGTCGCAGAAGCTGTCCAAGGGCCAGGCCAACCGCGCCGTCTTCTGCCTCGTCAACGTCGAGCGCGCCAAGCACGGGCTGGCGCCGCTGCGCCACAACGGCCGGCTCGCGCGGATCGCGCGCGTCCACGCGAAGGACATCGTCCGCTTCCAGTTCATCGGCCACGACTCGCCGGCGCACGGCTCGCTGCTCCAGCGCGTCAAGCGCTCGGGCTACGGCGGGCGCAACCGCCGGCTGGCCTTCGGCGAGATCCTCGGCGCGGGCCGGGGGCGCTACAGCACCCCGCGCTTCATCGTCCGTGAGTGGATGAAGCGCCAGATCCACCGCAAGGCGATCCTCTACCCCAGCTTCCGCGCCATGGGCGTCGGCGCCGCGCTCGGCATGCCGTCGCGCAACGTCAAGAACAAGGGCCGCAGCTTCGTCATCACGTTCGGGAGCTGACGAACCGCTCCGCGGGCCGGCGGGCCCACCCCGCTACAGTAGGTCGCGCCTCGGTGAAGTCTGCCGACGCGACTGCTTGCCTACGTCCTGCTTCAGAGGTTCGGGTCAGCCGTCATCCA
>DASZDF010000173.1:0-8950 GCA_035942275.1 Solirubrobacteraceae bacterium
GGCAACACGAAGTTCTACGGCGCGGTGCTCTTCCGGCCGCGCGAGCGCGACTTCGGCGAGGTCCCCCACCACGGCGGCGTCTCGCCGGCGTGGCCGCTCGCTTACGACGACCTCGAGCCCTACTACACCGAGGCCGAGCGCCTGTACGAGGTGCACGGGACGCGCGGCGAGGATCCGACCGAGCCGCCCGCCTCCGCCCCCTTCCCGTACCCGGCGGTGTCGCACGAGCCGCGCATCCAGCAGCTCCACGACGACCTCGCGCGCGCCGGGCTGAACCCGTTCCACCTTCCCGTCGGCGTGCGGCTGGACGAGGAGGACCCCGAGAAGACGGTCTGCGTGCGCTGCAACCGCTTCGACGGCTTCCCCTGCCTCGTCGACGGCAAGGCCGACGCCCACGTGCTGTGCATCCGACCCGCCGTGATGCAGCGCAACGTCACGCTGAAGACGAACCGCAAGGTCGAGCGGCTCGAGACGTCGCCCGCCGGCCGATCGGTGACCCGCGTCGTCTGCGACGACGGCGAGTCGTACAGCGGCGACGTCGTCGTCGTCGCGTGCGGCGCCATCAACAGCGCGGCGCTGCTGCTGCGCTCGGCCTCCGACCAGCACCCGGACGGTCTCGCGAACTCGTCCGGCGTCGTCGGGCGCAACTACATGTGCCACCTCAACAGCGCGCTCTTCGCGATCTCGAAGGAGCCGAACGAGTCGCGCTTCACGAAGACGCTCGGCTTCAACGACTTCTACTGGGGCGACCCGACCGGGGGGTTCCCGCACCCGATGGGGCACGTGCAGACGCTGGTCAAGAGCGACCGCAACATCCTCAAGGCGGGGGCGCCGCGCGGCGTGCCGGGCTGGACCCTCGATTACATCGCGCGCCACGCCGTCGACCTCTGGGTGACGACCGAGGACCTGGCATCCCCGGACAACCGCGTGACGCTCGAGCGCGACGGCCGCATCAGGATCTCGTACACCGACACGAACGCCGAAGCGCACAAGCAGCTGCTCAGGCGCCTGCACAAGCTGCTCCCGCACCTCGGGATGCACCCGCACCTCGTCCCGAACAGCGTCGTCCGCGACGGGCGGATCCCGATCGGGGGCGTCGCGCACCAGTGCGGCACCGTCCGCTTCGGCGCCGATCGCCAGACGAGCGCGCTCGACGTGAACTGCCGCGCGCACGACGTCGACAACCTCTACGTCGTCGACACGAGCTTCTTCCCGTCGTCCTCGTCGGTGAACCCGGCGCTGACCGCGATGGCCAACGCGCTGCGCGTCGGCGACCACCTGCTCGAGCGCCTCGGCGGCACCTCGAGGACCGCGCACACCTCGGAGGTCCCCGCATGACCCTCGCCAACGCCATCGGCAAGGGCATCCTCGCCGGCGCGGCCGGCACCGCCGCCATGACCGTCTCGTCGACGGTCGAGGCGAAGGTCCGGGGCCGCGCGTTCTCCACCGCGCCCGCGGACGCGGCCGCGAAGGTCCTCGGGATCAAGGACTTCACGGGGCAGCCCGCCCACGCGCGCTTCTCCAACCTCGTGCACTGGGGCTACGGCACCGGTTGGGGCGTCGTCCGCGGCCTGCTCAGGGCGCGCGGCGTCGGCCCCGCGACCGCGACCGCAGGGCACCTCGCCGGCGTCTGGGGGAGCGAGCAGGTCATGCTGCCCGCGCTGTCGGTCGCGCCGCCGATCACGCTCTGGGGGCGCAACGAGATCGCGATCGACGGCTTCCACCACGCGGTGTACGTGCTCGCGACCGCGATCGCGTACGAGCTGCTCTAGCCGCGCGGCTCGTCGTCTTCGAGGAGCGCCGCGACGCGCACGTTCAGGAACACCGCTGCGACGATCACGAGCGCGACGGCGCCGACGACAGCGAGCGCGCTGCGCGTCCGCGCCACGAGCACGATCGCCAGGACGACGGCCGTCGCGAGGGCCGTCACCAGGAGCAGGACGTCGGGCATCCGCGCGCGCCGCGGTCGCGTAGTAGGCGGGGACATGTCGGTCCGTCTCGGAAGACCCCGCGCGCGTTACCGCGTCGCCGCCTGTAACGCGGGGTCGACTTCCGGGACCGTCGCCCCATGGACGCCCTGAACCAGACACGCGAGCGGACGCTCGCGCTGGTCGCCGACCTGGACGACGAGGCGCTGCACCGCCCGCTCGACCCGATCATGTCGCCGCTCGTCTGGGACCTGGGACACATAGCCGCGTACGAGGACCTCTGGTGCGTGACTCGCCTGACGGGCGAGCCGCTGCTGCGCGACGACCTCGCCGCGGTCTACGACGCGTTCGAGACGCCGCGCGCGGTGCGGGGCGACGTCGAGCTGCTGCGCTACGACGAGGCGCTCGCCTATCTCGACGCGGTGCGGCAGCGGACGCTGGACGCCATGGACGAGCCGCATCCGTTCCACGAGCTCGTCCTGCGCCACGAGCTGCAGCACGCCGAGACGATGCGCCAGGCGCTGTTCCTCGGCGGGCTGCCGGGCGGCACGCCGGCCGCGATGCCGTCGTTCCCCGCCGAGCCCGAGTGGCTCGCGTTCGAGGCCGGCACGTTCGCGATGGGCGCGGGCGACACCGGCTTCGCCTACGACAACGAGCGCCCGCGTCACGTCGTCGAGCTCCCGGCGTTCCGGATCGCGCGGACGCCGGTGACGAACGCCTCCTGGTTGACGTTCGCCGAGGGCGGGGGGTACGAGCGGCGCGAGTGGTGGAGCGACGAGGGGTGGGCGTGGAAGGAGCAGTACGACATCACGCACCCGCTGCGCTGGACGGGCGGCGACGACCGCCCGGTCCAGCACGTCTCGTGGTTCGAGGCCGACGCGTTCGCGCGCAGCCTCGGGGCCCGGCTCCCGACCGAAGTGGAGTGGGAGCGGGCCTCCGCGGCGCTCGAAGGCGTCGGCCTCGTCTGGGAGTGGACCTCCTCGGCGTTCGCCGGCTATCCGGGCTTCCGCGCGTACCCCTACCGGGAGTACAGCGAGGTCTTCTTCGGCCGCGGCCACCGCGTCCTGCGCGGCGGGTCCTGGGCGGCCTCTCCGCGCGTCGCGACCCGGACGTTCCGCAACTGGGACCTCCCGCAGCGGCGCCAGATCTTCAGTGGTCTCCGGCTCGTGGAGGGCTTGTGATGGAACCCGTCATGGAAGGCGCCGTGCAGGTCGACACGCGGCTGGAGGCGCGCGACGAGCGCACACTCGCCGAGGACGTGCTCGACGGCCTCACCCGGCCGTTCAAGGAGCTGCCGCCGAAGCACTTCTACGACGCGCACGGCTCGGAGCTGTTCGAGCGCATCTGCGAGCTGCCGGAGTACTACCCGACCCGCACCGAGCGGCGCATCCTTCGCGACCACGCCGAGCCGATCGCGACCGCGACCGCGGCCGCCGAGGTCGTCGAGCTCGGCGCCGGCTACGCGACGAAGACCCGCGTCCTCCTCGACGCGCTCACCGACGCCGGCACCCTCGCCCGCTACGTGCCGGTCGACGTCTCCGAGGTCACCGTCCGCGCCTGCGCCGAGCAGCTCGTCGCGGAGTACCCGGGGCTGTCGGTGCACGGGCTCGTGGGCGACTTCGAGCGCCACCTCGTCCACCTGCCGGCCCCGGCGGGGCCGCGGCTCATCGTCTTCCTCGGCGGCACGATCGGCAACTTCCTCCCCGGTGCGCGGCGGCGGTTCCTGCGCGACCTGCGGGCCTGGATGGCCCCGGGCGACCACCTGCTGCTCGGGACCGACCTCGTCAAGGAGGCGGCCGTCATCGAGGCGGCCTACGACGACGCCGCCGGCGTCACCGCCGAGTTCAACCGCAACGTGCTCCGCGTCGTCAACCGCGAGCTCGAGGCGGACTTCGACGTCGACGCGTTCGAGCACGTCGCGTTCTTCGACCCCGACCACGAGTGGATCGAGATGCGGCTGCGCGCGCGGGCGCGCCAGACGGTGTCGGTCGAGGCGCTGGGGCTCACGGTCCGCTTCGCCCGCGGCGAGGAGATGCGGACCGAGATCAGCGCCAAGTTCACGGCGGAGCGACTCGAGGCCGACCTTCGGGCGGCCGGCCTCGAGCTGAGCGGGTGGTTCAGCGACCCCGACGATCTCTTCGCCGTGACGCTGTCGCGCCCCGCATGAGGCGTGCGGCCTCAGGCGGCCTGCGGCCGAGCGGCCGCCCAGGCGGCGCGGGCGTCGGCCGTCGTCGGATCGAAGTCGGCCTTCGTCCGCGCCATCAGGTCCTGCAGGTCGGTCCACAGCTGGTAGGCCGACGGGCGGCCCCAGTACCAGTAGCCGACGTAGACCTTGTCGATGCGCAGTCCGGCATCGAGCACCAGCGTGTGCGGGACCGTTGCGTCGTGGTGCGGGTCGGTGTACTCGTCGATCTCGAGCGCCTTCTGGACCTCGAGCTCGGTATCGGCGAGAAACGGCCACCACGCCCCGGTGCTGAGCCGCAGCTTGTCGGCGTCGTGCACGACGCCCGGAAGGACCGTCACCATGGAGGTGAAGGCCACCGGCAGCCACTCCTGCATGCGCAGCATCTCGCGCTGGTGCTGGCGCTCCCGCGGGCAGTGCTCCCCGCGGCCGAGCATCAGGATCATCGGGTCGGCGCCCTGCAGCTCCGACAGCGTCTGCACGACGCCGTCGTGGTCGGGCAGCGCGAAGTCCGGGAGCGTCGCCCCCACGGTCAGGCCCTTGCTCACGGTCTCACTCCTTCGACGTCGAGGCGGAGGCGGTAGATGCTCGTCTCCGCCGTGATGTACAGCGTGCGGCCGTCGTCGTCGCCCCACGCGAGGTTGTGCGGCGCCTCCGGCAGCTCGAGTCGCCCGACGATGGACCCGTCGGGCTCGAGGGCCCAGACGCCGCCGGGCCCGCAGACGTACAGCCGCCCGTCGACGTCGACCTTCATGCCGTCGAGTGCGTCGAGGCCGGGCTCGTCCGTCAGGTCGCAGATGACCTCCCCCGGGCCCGCGCGACCGGCGACGTAGCGCACCACGACCTTGCGCTCCTCGTCCCAGTTGGCGACGTAGAGCCACTGCTCGTCGGGCGACACGGCGATGCCGTTCGGGCCCCTGAGCGAGTCGTCGATCAGCACCGGCTCCGACGCACCCGGCCGCAGCATGAAGACGCCGCAGAACGGCAGCTCCGCCTCGCGGGGTTCGGGCAGGCCGAACGGCGGGTCCGTGAAGTACAGCGTGCCGTCCGTGCTGAAGACGAGATCGTTCGGCGAGTTCAGCCGGCGGCCGTCGAAGCGGTCGGCGAGCACCGTGGTGTCGCCGTGGGGGTTGACCCGCAGGACCCGGCGGTTGCCGTGCTGACACACGACGAGCCGGCCCTCGGGGTCGAAGGTCAGCCCGTTCGATCCGGGCTGGACGTAGCGCCCGATGTCCAGGCCGCTGTAGCCGCTCTTCGAGCGGAACACCTCCACGCGCCCGTCCGGCGACCAGCGGTAGATCACGTTCGTGTTCGGCGACGAGAACAGCAGCGTGCCGTCGGGCGCCCACACCGGTCCCTCGGTGAACACGAAGCCGGTCGCCACGCGCTCGAGCCTGAGGTCCTTCGGAAGCGCGCCGTGGACGGTGAGCGACGCCTCCTCCGCCGGCGGCCCTGCATGGAGCTCCAGGGTCGCGGACCGTACCCAGATGTAGTTCGACGGCGACGCCGAGATCGGCCCGTTGATGCCGAACACGGCGATCGAGAACGTCTGGCCGGCCTGCACGTCCGTGCCGAGCACCACGCGGTTGGGAGCGTTGAACCCGCCCACGACCTGGCCGCCCGAGAGACCGAGCGCGAGCGGCAGCGCCCCGTCGACCCACACCTCCGCGTAGTCGTCGATGACGATCTCGAACACCGCGGTCATCCCCGCGAGCTCCTCCGGGATCGTCACCTCCAGGCGATACCAGTTGAACGACACCCGGCCGGAGCCCAGCCGCAGCATCGTCTCGCTCGGCGCGAGGATCCGCCATGCGGAGTCGTCGAAGTCCGGCGCCTGCGCGTGCGGCACCACGTCGTACGTGCGGTTCGGGGTCGTGCCCGGCCCGAGATCGTCGCCGACGTCGACGAAGCCGATCTCCTCGATGCGCGCGTCCGCGTAGCGCCACGTGGCGCCGACGAGCGCGCAGCCCTCGTCCGTCTGGAGGTCGACGACTGCCTCCGGCCGGCCCGGCAGCAGCTCCGACGGCCGCGGGAGGCTGCCCGCGGTCATGCCGCCACCTTGACGACGAAGTACAGAAACGGGTCGGAGACCTCCGTGAACTGGTGCGGGACGCCCTGCGGGATGGCGATGACGTCGCCCTCGCCGAGCGAGTGCGGCGTCCCGCCGTCGATCACGTCGCCCGCGATCGTCCCGCCGGTCACGACCGTGGCCGAGCCCTGCACCACCCGCATGACGTCGACCTCCCTCTCGTGCAGCTCGGGCGGCCCGGGGCGCTCGCGCCGGCCGGCGTCGATCTTGTAGCCGCCGGTCTCGAGCAACAGCCCGCCCTCGTCGAACTTCGCGTCGACGGCCTCGCGCGGGAACACGTGGGCGCCGTTGCTCGTCGCCGCCGCTGCGGCCTGCGCCGCCTCCGCGCCGAGCACCGCGAGCTCCTGGTCCTCGTCGGCGGACGACGCGCCGCTCACGCCGACCGCGCCGGCCACCTGACCGTCGACGACGATCGGGATCCCGCCCTGGAGGGGGACCGACCGCGCGAGGTGCAGCGCGGAGGGCCGGCCGCCCGTCGCCTGGTCCTCGAAGTCCTTGCTCGGGCGGCGGTAGATCGCCGCGGTGCGGGCCTTGTCGGTCGCGACGCCGACCGACGCCACCTGTGCCGCGTCCGGTCGCCACAGGTAGAGGAGCGCGCCGTCGGCGTCCACTGCCGCGACGACGGGCGCGACGCCGCGCGCGGTCGCCGCGGCGCCCGCCGCCTCGGCCGCGATGCGCGCACCCGCCTGCGTGAGGATCGCGGCGTCCGCGGTCGTGAGGTCCACTGCCGCGGCGTGCGCAGCGACCGCCTCGTCCTCGTCCGGCGTCTCGCCGCTCACCCCGACCGCTCCCACGACCGCGCCGCCGACCACGAGCGGGATCCCGCCGGTGAGCGCCGCCGCGCCGTGCAGGGCGAGCGCCCCGAGCCGCCCGGAGCTGACCTGCTCCTCGAGCTCCCTGCTCGGCCGGACGAAGATGGCCGCGGTGCGAGCCTTGTCGACCGCGACGCGCGCGCTCGCGGCCTGCGCGCCTTCCGTGCGACCGAGTCGCACGAGCTCTCCTGCCGGATCGACGACGGCGACGACGACGCGGTAGGAGCGTTCGCGCGCGTACGCCTCGGCGGCGCGTACGACGGCGTCCGCCCCGGCGGAGTCGATGATGCGGCGGGTGCGGGTGACGGTCATGGCTCAGACTCCTCGTGCGTGCCAGATGGCGGTGTCGGTGGTGATCAAGAGCGAGCCGTGCGGCTCGCCGAAGGCGAAGTTGACGGCGCCGGGGAGCGAGATCTCGCCGAGGCGCATGCCCGACGACGACCGCACCGCGATCCCCTGCGCCGTCGTGTGCAGGATGCGGCCGAGGCGGTCGACCTTCACGCCGTCCGGATGCCCCGGGCTCGTGACGCCGACGACGCGGTGGGCGGTCAACCGCCCACCGCGCACGTCGAACGCCATCAGCCGGTGCGGAGCGCCGTTGTCGGCGACATAGAGGATGCGCTCGTCCGGCGAGAAGGCGAGGCCGTTCGGCTTGTCGAAGCCACGCAGCACGACCGCGGTGCGGCCGGTCGCCGGGTCGTGGCGGTACACGTGGTCGCCCGCCGACGGCGGCGGGCGGAAGCCCTGGAGATGGCCGTAGCTCGGATCGGTGAACCAGATCGTCCCGTCGGAGCGCACGACGACGTCGTTGGGGGAGTTGAGCGGGCGCCCGCGCCACGCGTCGACGACCGTCTCCGTCTCGCCCGTCGCGCGGTCCATCCGCGCGATCCGTGCGGGGCGCTCGAACGTTCCCTGCTCGCACACGAGCAGGGACCCGTCGCGGTCGAGGCACATGCCGTTGGCGACGTTCGCGTCGGCGCGGACGGTCGTGATCCGCAGCGAGCGCAGGTCGAGACGCCTCACGTCGACCACCGGCCCGCGCGGTCCGCCGCGCGGCGTCGTCGTGAAGTACAGCGCCGGCTCCTCGGCGACGAACACCGGCCCTTCGTGGGCGTCGGCGTCGACCAGCTTCGCGAGGCGGGGCGGGCGGCGGCGCTGCGCCACGAGCTCGTCCCGCACGCGGCTGACGAACGGCGACGCGGCGCCCGTGCTCATGGCGCCTCCGTCGCGGGCGCGAGCCGGGGGTCGGGCTGCGCGTCGAGGAGCGCGAGCGCGGCCGCCGGGAAGAGGAGGACGGACAACAGGCCGGCCGCGATCAACCCCGCCGCCTCCGCGCCGTCCAGGAGACCGAGCTCCTGGCCGATCGCGGTGGCGGCGACGATGAACGGCAGGGAGGTGGCCTGCAGCAGCCCGGCAACGGCCGAGCGGCGTCCGCCGACCAGCCCGCGGTAGAGAAGCGCGGGCAGGGCGCGCACGGCGACGAGGGCAGCGAGGAACACGGGGACCATCGCCAGGTTCGTTGGCTCGTCGAGGAGCGCGTCCAGATCGAAGGTCACGCCGCTGGCGACGAAGAAGATCGGGATCACGAACCCGAACCCGATCGCGTCGAGCTTGCGGCGGAAGTCAGGATGGGTCATCGCCTTGTCGCGGTCGACGAGCGAGAGGATCGCCCCCGCCGCGAAAGCGCCGAGGATCGCCTCGAGCCCGAACGCCTCGGCCAGCGCGACGAAGCCGATCATGAGCAGCACGGCCCCCCGCACGCGGATCTGCGCTGTCGTGTCCTGGAGCCGGGCGAGGTCGCGCATGACGGCGGACGAGCGGCCCGCGCCGCGGACCGCGAGCAGGACGGCTCCCGCGACCCCGAGGAGCCCGCCGAGCAGCAGCAGCGTCGACCCGAGCCCGCCCTCGCCCGAGAAGAACAGCGACAGCAGGATGATCG
>DASZDF010000174.1:0-3213 GCA_035942275.1 Solirubrobacteraceae bacterium
GTCGCGTCGCCGCCGCTGGCGCCGCCGCCGTTGCCGCCGTCGCCGGCGCGGTTGCCGGTCACGGTGCTGTTCTCGATCGTGAGCGTGCCGATGTTGAGCACGCCGCCGCCCTGCGCGCCGGGCGCGCCGGCCCCGGCGACCGCATTGGCCCCGTTGATGCCGATGACGCCTCCGGTGTTCGGACCGTCAGGCGCGCGGCCCCCGGTGATCGTGACGCCCTCGATCGTCACGGTGCCGGAGGCGATGTGGAAGATGCGGTCGAGCTGGTTCCCGTTGAGCGTCGTCGCCGCGGAGCCCGCGCCGTCGATCGTCACGTCGCTCGCGATGTCGAGGTCGCCGTTGACGTTCGCGTTCTCCCCGGGCCCGGGGCGCGAGAGCGCGTAGGTCCCGGCCGGCACCACGATGACGTCCGCGCCGCTGCCCGCCGCGCACTCGCCGGACGGCCCGCCGGAGGCCGCGTTCGTGTTCGCGGCGGTCACCGCCTCGCGCAGCGAGCACGTACCGTCGTTGTTGACGAGGGTGTCGCCGGTCGTGTTGACGGTGATCGTGCCGGCGGAGGCGCCGGCGGCCGGCACGAGGCACAGGGCCACGGCGAGCGGGAGGGTGGCCCGGAGCTTCATCGCGCGACCCTAGCCGTGCCGATGAGCCCGGGTCAACGTGGCCGCAGCCGCTTCTCGCCCCAGAACGAGGCCTTGAAGTTCCCGTTGTAGTCCGGGATCTCCTCGTAGCCGGCCGACCGGTAGAGGTGCAGGGCCGCCTCCTGGCTGGGCCCCGTGTCGAGCCGGACGCGCTCGTAGCCGAGCGCCCGCGCCGCGTCCTCGAGGGCGGCCAGCAGCGCGCGCGAGACGCCGCGGCCGCGCGCCTCCGGCACGACGTACATGCGCTTGATCTCCGCGATCCCCGGCTCGACCCGCTTCACGCCCCCGCCGCAGACCGGCCGGCCGTCGTCGTAGCCGACGAGGAACGTCCCCGCGGGCGGGGCGAAGTCCTCCGGCCGCGCCGTCGGCATCCCCGGCACGTCGATGCGCCCGTAGAACCGCGAGACGTCGGCGACCATCGCCTCGATCAGGTCGCTCGCGGGCGGCAGGGCGGCGTCGGCGCTCTGAAACTCCACGCGCGCAACGGTAGGCTCGTCGGCATGGAGCTCGCGGACACGGTCCTTCCCGACCACGACGGCAACGACGTGCGCCTCGGGGACCTGTGGGCCGACGGGCCGGCCGTGCTGGTCTGGCTGCGCCACTACGGGTGAGTGCACTGCCGCGACCACGCGGTGCAGTTGCACCGCGCTCGTGAGGAGTTCGAGGCCGCCGGGGCGAAGCTCGTCCTGATCGGCCAGGCGTCGCCGCGCCACGCCGCGGCGTTCCGCCGCAAGACGAAGATCGACCTGCCCGTGCTCGCCGACGAGGACCGGCGGACGTACAAGCTCATGAAGCTCCCGCGCGCGTCGGCCGGCCAGCTGCTCGGGCCCCGGTCCGTCCTGTCCGGCGTCAAGCACGGTGCGCGCTCGGGCGTGATGCAGGGGCGGATCATCGGCGACGTCGCGCAGCTCGGCGGCGCGTTCGTCATCGGGCCCGGCGACGAGCTGCTCTTCGAGCAGCGCTCGAAGAGCGCGGGCGCCACGATCGAGCCCGCGGACCTGCTCGAAGCCGTGCGCTAGCCTCGCGCGGCCCATGGCCCGCGACTGGCGAGAGCTCTTCATCGTCGACGGCGCCGTGGCGCCGCCCGACGAGCCCGTCGAGGAGCAGCAGCAGAAGCGCCGCGGCTTCTTCAAGCGGCTGCGCGAGAACATGTCGAAGACCCGGACGGCGCTGGCCGCCGAGGTCCAGGCGACGCTGTTCGAGAACCTCGACGAGGAGACGTGGGAGCGCCTGGAGGAGGCGCTCATCATGGCCGACGTCGGCGCGAAGACGACCGCGGAGGTCGTCGCGAAGCTCGAGGCCGAGGCCGAGAGCGGGGCGATCGAGGGCGGCGAGGCGCTCACGCACCGGCTCACCGAGCTGCTGGCCGGCATCGCGCGCACGGGCGAGGACACGATCGACCTGCGGCACGACCCGACCGTCCTGCTCATGGTCGGCGTCAACGGCACCGGCAAGACGACGACGCTCGGCAAGCTCGCGTGGCACCTGAAGAACGACCTCGGCCTGAAGGTGCTCCTCGGCGCCGCGGACACGTTCCGGGCGGCGGCCACCGAGCAGCTCGAGGGCTGGGCGCAGCGCGCGGACGTCCCGATCGTCACCGGCGCGACGGACTCCGACCCGGGCGCGGTCGCCTTCGACACGATCGCCCAGGGCCGCCGCGACGGGGCGGACGTGATCCTCATCGACACCGCCGGGCGGCTGCACAACCA
Source organism: Solirubrobacteraceae bacterium (assembly GCA_035942275.1). GTDB lineage: Bacteria > Actinomycetota > Thermoleophilia > Solirubrobacterales > Solirubrobacteraceae > CADCVT01. The sequence goes on from DASZDF010000174.1 coordinate 2,348, forward strand.
GGACCACCTGATGGCGGAGCTGACGAAGATCCGCCGCGTCATCGCCAAGCAGATGCCCGACGCGCCGCACGAGACGCTCCTCACCGTCGACTCGACGACCGGCCAGAACGGCCTGCGCCAGGCGAAGCTCTTCGCCGAGGCGGTCGACGTCGACGGCATCGTCCTCACGAAGCTCGACGGGACCGCCAAGGGCGGGATCGCGCTCGCGATCGCGAACGAGCTCGGGATCCCGGTGAAGCTCATCGGGATCGGCGAGGCCCTCGAGGACCTCCGCCCGTTCGACGCCGACGACTTCGCGCGTGCCCTCCTCGAGGCCTGAGCTCTCCGAGCTGCGCGTGCCCGGCGACCCGGCCGGGTGGGAGCGGGCCGGGTTCACCGTCATCGACGGGGCGATCCCGCTCGGCGGCGTGCGGATCGTGCCGGGCGGCGAGCCCGGCTGGTCGTTCGGCACGCCCGACGCCCCGGCCGTCGAGCACCCCAACGGCGCGGCCGCGATCGACCACGTCGTCCTGCTCACGGGCGACTTCGATGCGACCGTCGAGCGGCTGCGCTCCGAGGGCCTCGACTACCGGCGCACGCGCGAGGCGGGGGATATCCGCCAGGCCTTCTTCGTCCTGGGCCCGTGCCTGCTCGAGGTCACCGGTCCCGTCGACGGCGGCGAGCGCCTCTGGGGCGTCACCCTCGTCGCCCCGGACCTCGAGCCCTGCGGCGGGCGGATCAAGGACGCCGTGCAGCCCGGCCGGAAGATCACGACGATCCCCCGCGAGGCGGGCCTCGGGTTTCCCGTCGCGGTCATGACGCCCAGGTAACCTGCCGCGCAATGGACGAGTGGGTGATCTGGCTCATCATCGCCGTGGCCTTCGCGG
>DASZDF010000175.1:0-1644 GCA_035942275.1 Solirubrobacteraceae bacterium
GCGCCGTGCTGCGCGCGCTCAGCTCCGACATCGGCGGGCGGCCGTTCATCGTCCACGGCGGCGGCGGCACGCTCTACATCGCGATGAACGACTACTCCGGCCGCAGGACGCTGCTGTGGCGCTCGGCCGACGACGGCGCGAACTGGAGCCCGCCGCAGCAGATCTACGCCTGGGGCGGCGGGACCGGCCACGCGGAGCCCCTCGTCGGCCCGCAGGCGGGGCAGCTCACGTTCGCCTCCTCGAACCCGCAGACGACGGCATGGGGCGCCGCGCTCGACGGCAGCGAGAGCGGCACCGACGCGCGCGCGACGCTGTCGGAGTCCGCGGTCCACGACGTGCAGCCCGCCCTCACCGGCGACGGCGGCGCGATCGTCGTGGCCAACGACCTGACGAACACGTTCTTCCACCGGCTCGCGCCGGGAGGCGAGCCGGGGAACGGCGCCGCGTGGAGCGGGCCGACGACGATCGGCGCGGGCGACACCAGCCGCGTCGCCGGCGGCCCGGGCGGCCCCTACGTGCTCACCTCGATCCCCAACACGCGCCAGGAGATCCGCAAGTGGAACGGCTCGGGCTTCGGCGCCCCGGTCTCGGTCCCGGAGCGCGGCTCGATCAACGACGTCGTCGTCTCGTCCTCGGGCGGCGTCGGCGCGATCTGGCGGTTCGACCGCGACGACGGCGCCGACATGCTGCGCCTCGCCCTGTCGACCGACGGCGGGGCGACGTTCCCCGTGCGCACGATCGCGGTCGAGGCGGCGAACACGGTGATGTACGACATGGCCGTCGGGCTCGCCGGCGACAACGCCGGCTTCGCCGTCTACGGCGGGCAGCCTGGCTCGAACGGCGCGCGCAACCTCATCCGCGTCGTGAACACCGACCCCGTCGACGACGGCGCGCCGCCGGCGCCGCCCGGGCAGGTGCCGGGGCCCGCCGGCCCCGCCGGTCCCGAGCCCGGCGACGTCGTCGCGCCCGTCCAGCCGCGGCTGGTGACGAAGCGTACGCGCGGCGCGACGCTCCGGCTCGAGTCCACGCCGGCGTGCGTGCGGCCCGGCGCCCTCTTCGGCGCGCGGATGAGCGCGAAGAAGGACCGCCGGCGCAGGGGGCGCCGCGTCCCGTTCGTGCGGCTGACGAAGGCCGAGTTCTTCATCGGCCGCAACAAGCAGGTGACGGACACGGCCGCGCCGTTCACGCAGCGGGTGCGCGGGCCGGATCTCCCGTCGCGCCGGTTCTTCTACCTGCGCGTGCGCGTGACGATCAAGCGACCGGCAGGCGTGCCGTCGCCGAAGGTCTTCATCCAGATGAGGATGACCGCCTGCTAGCGGAGGGCTAGGCGACCTCGGCCGTCGGGCGCGGGCCCGGGCCGACGTACTTCGCCGTCGGCCGGATCAGCCGCGCCTCGCGCTTCTGCTCGAGGATGTGCGCGCTCCAGCCCGCGACGCGGGCACACGTGAACATGCTCGTGAAGAGGTCGGCCGGCACCTCCGCCGTGTCGAGCACGACGGCGGACCAGAACTCGACGTTCGTGGCGAGCACCCGGTCGGGCTTGCGCGCCTTGAGCTCGGCGAGCGCGGCCTGCTCGAGCGCCTCGGCGACCTCGAAGCGCTTGGAGCCGATCTCCTTCGCCGTGCGGCGCAGGACGCGGGCGCG
>DASZDF010000176.1:0-1905 GCA_035942275.1 Solirubrobacteraceae bacterium
CGACGACCAGCGCTCGGCGCTCGTCCAGCTCCAGCTCAAGGGCGACGTCGACGACGCCGGCAAGGCGGTCGCGCCCGTCTCGGCCGCGCTCGACATGGTCCGCAGCACGCACCTCGGGGTCGGCATCGAGCAGACCGGCGATGGCTCGATCATGAAGGCCTACGACGACACGATGGCGAGCGACTTCAAGAAGGCCGAGCTCTTCAGCGTCCCGATCACGTTCGCGATCCTCTTCCTCGCCTTCGGCGCGCTCGTCGCCGCGGGGATCCCCGTCCTGCTCGGCCTGACCGCGGTCGCCGCGGGGATGGGCCTCATCGCGATCCCCAGCCAGGCGCTGCCGGTCGAGGAGTCCGCCGCCTCGGTGATCCTGCTCATCGGGCTCGCGGTCGGCGTCGACTACGCGCTCTTCTACCTGCGCCGCGAACGCGAGGAGCGAGCGGCGGGCAAGGGCGCCGAGGCGGCGCTCGAGGCCGCGGCCGCGACCTCCGGGCGCGCGATCCTCGTCTCCGGCTTCACCGTCATGGCGTCCGTGGCCGGGATGTTCGCCGCCGGGAACAAGTGGTACTCGTCGTACGCGCTCGCGATCATCATCGTCGTCGCGATCGCGATGATCGGGTCGGTCACCGTCCTGCCCGCGCTGCTCTCGAAGCTCGGCGACCGGGTCGACCGCGGCCGGCTGCCGCTCATGCGCCGCCGCGAGGTCCGCGCCGGCGACGGCGGGCGCGTGTGGAACGCCGTCCTCGGCCGCGTCCTGCGCCGCCCGCTCGTCTCGGCCGTCGCGGCCACCGCCGTCCTGCTCGCGCTCGCCGCGCCGGTCCTCGGCCTCGACCTCCGCGAGCAGGGGATGAACTCGCTCCCGCAGGACATGGCCGCCGTGCAGACCTTCGAGAAGGCGCAGCGCGCCTTCCCCGGCGGCAGCCGCCCGGCGGTCGTCGCGGTGCAGGCCGAGGACGTCACGGCGGGGCCGGTCGCCGCTGCGATCGACCGGTTCGGCGTGGCCGCCGAGAAGGCGCCCGGCATCGCCGCTCCCGTGGGCGTCGACGTCAGCCCCGACAAGCGCGTCGCCCGGATCGCGGTCCCGCTCGCCGGCGACGGCGTCGAGGACGCCTCCGAGGAGGCGCTCGCCACCCTGCGCGACGACATCATCCCGACGACGATCGACCGCGCGCCCGGCGCCGAGGCGCTGGTGACCGGCCAGACCGCGGCGTCCGTCGACCTGCGCGACGTCACGATCGACCGCGGCCCGCTCGTCTTCGCGCTCGTGCTCGGGATGGGCTTCCTCGTCCTGATGATGACCTTCCGCTCGATCGTCGTCCCGCTGAAGGCGATCGTGCTGAATCTCCTGTCGGTCCTCGCCGCCTACGGCGTGCTCGTGCTCGTCTTCCAGCACGGCTGGGGCTCGTCCCTGCTCGGCTTCGAGGCGACCGGGAGCATCGCGAGCTGGCTGCCGATCCTGCTCTTCGTGATCCTCTTCGGCCTCTCGATGGACTACCACGTCTTCGTCCTGTCGCGGATCCGCGAGGCGTTCGACAGCGGCATGTCGATGGACGACGCGGTCGAGCACGGGATCAAGAGCACGGCCAGCGTCGTGACCAGCGCCGCGATGGTCATGGTCGCCGTGTTCAGCATCTTCGCGACGCTCGGGATCGTCGAGCTCAAGCAGTTCGGCGTCGGCCTCGCGGTCGCCGTGCTGATCGACGCGACGATCGTGCGCGCCGTGCTCCTGCCGGCGACGATGAAGATGCTCGGCGAGTGGAACTGGTACCTCCCGCGGCGCCTCGGCTGGCTGCCGAAGCTGGGCGAGGGCCACGGCGCGCCCGAGCCGGCGCGCGCCTGAGCGCGTTTCCCCAGACTTCCTGGAGTGCTGCGAGCTCCTCGACGAGTCGCCGTCGCCCTGTCCGTAGC
>DASZDF010000177.1:0-10848 GCA_035942275.1 Solirubrobacteraceae bacterium
GCCTGGAAGTACGCGCGATAGCCCCCGCGCACGAAGTCCTCGAGCGTCGTCGCGCCGGCGCGCCCCTCGCGCGTCCGCACCCGCACGCGCTCCGCCGACTCCTCGAGCAGCGCGCGGAACACCGCCTCCTTGTCCGGGAAGTAGTTGTAGAAGGTGCCCGCCGCGAGGTCGGTGCCGCGCACGATGTCGCGCACCGTCGCCGCGCCGTAGCCCATGTCGGCGAACACGCCGCGCGCCGCCTCCAGCAGCGCAGCGCGGTTGGCCTGCTTGGTCTGCTCGCGCTTGCCGGCCGGCGGCGCCGTGCTCACGCGGCGACGCCCTCCGCGCGCACGAGCGCGGGCACCTGCGGCGCGAAGCCCGCGGCCGCGGCGCGCCGCGCGCCTTCGGCCAGCTCCCCGTCGAGCTTGTACAGGTACTCGTCGAAGTCGACCTGGATCGTGTGGCGCTTCGAGCTGACGTAGCGCTTGCGCATCGCCTCCATGTCCTTCGCGACGTGGTCGCGCATCGCCTGCTGCGGCGGGAGGTGGTACTCGCCCTTGAGGTACTTGGCGACCCAGCGCCCCTGCGCCTCGGCGAGCGGCATGATCGCGCCGAGCGGCTGGAGCAGCCCGATGAACGCGAGGTTCGGGATCGACGGCTCGAAGACGCGCCAGAACAGCTCGATGTGGTTGTCGGGGGCGGCGATGAACGTCTCGTCGAAGAACGGGAACGTGATCTTGTAGCCGGTGCAGTAGACGACGACGTCGGCGTGCACGCGCGTCCCGTCGGTGAACTCGACACAGTCCTTGTGCAGCCGCGCGATGTTCGGCTTCGGCGTCACCTTGCCGTGCTGGATGCGGTCGTGGATGCGGCCGGAGATCGTCGGGTGCGCCTGGCCGAGCCGGTGGTCGGGCTTCGGGAGCCCGAACCGCTCCGGCCGCCCGACGTGGAGCGTCACGATGCGCTCGAGCATCCGGCCGCCGATCGTCATCGGCACGCGCGGGTTCGTCGCGAGCGTGTCGAGCGGCTTGCCGAAGAGGTACTTGGGGATGATCCAGGCCCCGCGCCGAGCGGCGAGGTACGTGTTCGCCGCGACCTCGCTCGCCTCGACGGAGATGTCCATCGCGCTGTTGCCCATGCCGAGGACGACGACGTCCTTGTCCCTCATCGACTCGTTGTCGACGTAGTCGTGCGCGTGCATCTGCACGCCCTCGAACTCGTCCGACCCGGGGAACGCGGGCTCCGGCCAGCGCTTGTCCCAGTGGTGGCCGTTGGCGACGAGCAGCATGTCGTGGCGCTGCGTCGCGCCGCTCTCGTCGGCGACCTCCCACGTGCCGTCGGGCAGGCGCTGGGCGCGCTCGACGCCGGTCTCGAAGCGGATGCGGTCGCGGAAGCCGAAGTGGTCGACGTAGGCGTCGAAGTACGCCGCGATCTGGTCGTGGCGCGGGAAGTCGGGATAGTCCTTCGGCATCGGGAAGTCGGAGTACTGCATCCGCTCCCGCGACGTGTTGATGTGCAGGTAGCGGTACGCCGCGGACATGCCGTTCTTGTTGCCGAACACCCAGTTGCCGCCGACGCGGTCGGACTTCTCGTAGACCTCGAAGTCGATGCCGCGCTCGTGCAGCGCCTTGGCCGCGGCGATCCCGGACGAACCCGCCCCGATCACGGCGGCGTTCGGCGTACGTGTCATGCGATCCCTCTCCTCAAAGTTGACGCAGGCGTCACCTTAGCGGGTCTGTACCGTGCCGACGTATGTCCCGCACCGCCCCCCGCGCGGCGCTCGCGACCGTCGCCGCGCTGCTGCTCCTCGCCGCCCCCGCCCCGGCCGCCGACTACGCCGAGACCGCGCTGAACATCATCCCGTCGAACCAGCCCGGCGGGATCCCGCAGCCGGGCCAGGACGTGCAGACGCAGATGTACGACGGCCTCACGCCGCTGTTCGACAACGTCACGAACGACGACCTCGGCCGCTTCTTCAAGTCGTCGAAGTTCGGCGTGGGGCCGGACGGCCCTGGCACCCGCGAGACCGTCCCGCTCCGCGGCGTGACGATCACGCGCGACCGCTTCGGCGTCCCCCACATCAAGGGCGTCAAGCGCGACAACGTCGTGTGGGCGATGGGCTGGGTCCTCCAGCAGGACCGCGGGCTCCTGCTCCAGCAGGGCCGCAACCCCGGGCGCCTCGCGGCGCTCGACGCGCCGAACATCGACGCGTTCGACCTCGTCGTGCGGCTGAAGCAGTACGCGCCGACGAAGCAGGCCGACCGCATCATCAACCGCACCCAGACGCGCGCGCTGCGCCGGCAGGGCCGCGAGGGGAAGGCGATCCTGCGCGACATCGACCTCTTCGTGGCCGGCATCAACGCGCGGCTGAAGTTCGAGAAGTCCGAGCTCCCGAGGTACACCCGCACCGACATCTTCGGCTTCATCGCGCTCGCGGGGCAGATCTTCGGCGAGGGCGGCGGGCGCGAGGCGCGCAACGCCGAGTTCCTCGACGGCCTGCGCGACCGGCTCGGCGCGCAGCCCGCGCTCGACCTGTTCGACGACGTCTCGAACGTCAACGACCCGGACTCCCCCGCGACGATCTCCGAGTCGTTCCCGCAGGGCCGCGCGGGGATCTCGCAGGCCGGCAACGAGGTCATCGACGCGGGCAGCCTCCAGCTCGTCCGCCCCGCGCCGGGCGCCCGGGCGGCGGAGCGCCTGCAGCCGCCGACGGCGTCGAACTTCCTCATCCTCGACGGGCGGCGCTCGACGAACGGCCACCCGCTGTTCGTGGGCGGCCCCCAGATCGGCTACTACTACCCCGGCCTCACGCTCGAGGCCGACCTCGAGTGGCCCGGCCGCCAGGTGCGGGGGATCTACTCGCCCGCACACCCCGGCGTGATCTTCATCGGGCGCGATCAGGACTTCGCGTGGTCGCTGACGTCCGCCGGGACCGACAACGTCGACACCTTCGTCGAGACGCTGTGCGGGTCGGACACGCGGTACCGCTACAAGGGGAAGTGCCGCACGATGGGCTCGGTCAACGCCGGCGTCATCACCGGCGAGGGCACGGTGCGCTACCGCACGACGGTCCACGGGCCGGTCATCGGGTACGCGACCGTCGACGGACGTCGCGTGGCTCTGTCGACCAAGCGCTCGAGCTACGGGCGCGACGCGCTGTGGATGGCCGGCTTCCGGCGCCTGAACCTCGGCGGCGGCCGCAACGCGCGCGGCCTCTTCAAGGCGTTCGGCGACTCGCCGTACACGTTCAACGTCGGCTACGCGCGCGACCGCGAGATCGCGATCTACTCCGCCGGGCGCCTGCCCGAGCGCGACCCGCGCGTCGACCCGCGCCTGCCCACGAAGGGCACGGGCGAGTACGAGTGGAAGCGGCTCCTCGCGCCGGCGAGGCACGCGCAGCAGATCGGGCACCCCACGGGCGCGCTGCTCAACTGGAACAACCGGCCGGCGGTGAACTGGGGCGCGGCCGACGACAACTGGAACTACGGCGCCGCGCATCGCAACGACATGCTCGCGGCGGGCATCGCCAAGCGCGACAAGCACGACCTCGCGTCGGTCACCGCCGCGATGAACGCGGCCGCGACGCAGGACCTGCGCAGCTTCGCGCTCACGCCGAAGCTGTCGTCGCTGCTGCGCGGCGGCGCCGCTCCCTCGCCGCGCGCGCTGCGGGCGCTCGAGCAGCTCGAGGCGTGGCACGCCGCGGGCTCGTCGAACCTCGACCGCGACGAGGACGGGTTCGTCGACGCGGGTGCCGGCCCGGCCGTGATGTACGGGGTCTACCCGCGGCTCGTCGACGCGGCGATGGGCGGGCCGCTCGGGCCGCAGCTCGACGAGTTCAAGGGCCTCGTGGGCAGCGTCGGCTCGAACTTCCACGGCTACAGCGGCGCGGCGATCACCCACCTCGACAAGATCCTCGGGTCGCTGACCGGCGAGCGGTTCGCGGCGCCGTACAAGACGCAGTTCTGCGGCGACGCCGCGGCCTGCCGCGACCGGGTGTGGGCGGCGCTCGACGCGACCGCGGCCGCGCTCGAGGGCGAGTTCGGGCCGGATCCCACGGCGTGGCGCGCGAGGTCGGAGCGCATCCGGTTCGCGCCGGGCCTCCTGCCGCGCACGATCCGCTGGACGAACCGCCCGAGCGGCATCCAGGTGCTCGCGACGTTCAGCGGGCACCGACCGGGGCGCTAGCGGGGGGTTACGCTCGACCCCGGTGCTGCTGCACGACCTGGGATGGGACGACGACCGCGCCGCGGAGCTCGCCGAGGGGCTCGTCGCGGCGCGCGTCAGCGCCGTGCACCGCGACCGCGTCCACGTGCTCGGGGAGGAGCTCGACGAGTCGCTGCCGGTCGCGGGGGCGGTCGGGACGCAGCCGGTCGTCGGCGACTGGGTCGGGGTCCGCGACGGCGCGATCCGGACGGTGCTCCCGCGCCGGACCGAGCTGGCGCGCGAGGGCGGCACGCTCGTCGCCAACGTCGACCTCGCGCTGATCCTGACGTCGCTCAACCGCGACCTCAACCTGCGCCGGATCGAGCGGTTCGTCGCGCTGGCGCGGGAGGGCGGGATCACGCCGCTCGTGCTGCTGACGAAGGGCGACCTGAGCCAGGATCCGGCCGGCGAGGCCGCGCGCGTGTCGGAGCGGCGCGGCAGCGAGGTGGTCGTGCTGAGCGCGCAGGACGGCTGGGGCGTCCCCGCCGTGCGGGCGGCGCTGGCGCCACGGAGGACGGCGGTGCTCGTCGGGATGAGCGGCGTCGGGAAGTCGACGCTCGTCAACCTGCTGCTCGGCGAGGAGCGTCAGCGCACGCTCGAGGTGCGCGAGCACGACGACCGCGGCCGCCACGCGACGACCCACCGCGAGCTGTTCGTCCTCGACAACGGCGCGCTGCTGATCGACACGCCGGGGGTGCGCAGGCCGGAGATGGCCAGCGCGGAGGGGATCGAGGAGGCGTTCGCCGACATCGCGGAGCTGGCGCGGAGCTGCCGCTTCGCGGACTGCCGCCACGAGGACGAGCCGGGCTGCGCGGTCCGCGGCGTCGTCGGCGAGGACCGGCTTGCCTCGTGGCGCAAGCTCGAGCGCGAGGGCTGGGACGCGGCGACGCGCAAGACCCGCGGCCGCGAGGGCTCGCTGCTCTACCGCCAGGTCCGCCGGCCCGACAAGCGGTAGGCGCTCAGCCGCCGTTCGACGCGGTGGCGTAGCGGCGGCTCGGCTGGCCGCGCAGCGCGCGCGGCTCGGGCAGCGGCGTCCCCTGCGCCGTCGCTCCCTCCAGCACCGGGAGAACCAGCCGCGACGCGTACGCGCCGCCGATCCCGACGGTGTTGCGCGTCGTCCCGTCCTCGAGCGTGTCGAAGCGCCAGCGCGGGCGGTCGCCGCCCGGCGCCTGGATCGTCACGCGGATGCGCGAGCCCGCGCGGAACGCGTGGGCGACCGGGAAGATCGGCACGCGGACGATCGCGTAGCGGCCGGCCGGCAGCGGGGCGGCGTCGCGCTCCAGGTGCGTCGGGATCGGGTCGAGCGCGGTCGAGCGCGGCCGCTCGAGCTTGCGGTGCGAGGCGCGCAGCCAGCCGTTCTGCACGTACGTCTCGTTGCCGTCGGGCCGGACCTCGCTCAGCGTCACCTGGAGATCGGTGTCGCGCGCGGACGACTTCAGGTAGACGTCGAGGCTCGACGGCCCGGCGATGACGACGTCGGACTCGAGCGGCGCCGTCGTGAACCCGAGCGCCTTGCCGGGCGCAACCGGCGCCCATCGGTACGGAGGCTGGGCCTTCCACGCGTCGTCGGCGCCGTCGCCGGGCAGCGTCTGCGCCGGGCGAGCGCGCGGGTCGGGCGTGTAGGTCTCCTCCCCGGGCCCCGCGGGCGGGCGGCGGTCGAGCGCGCCGGCGGCGCCCAGGTAGTACGGCGTCGCCGCCGCCTCGCGGATCGGCCACGCGTCGTAGCCGAGCTCCCATGCCGCGCCGATCGACCCCGGCCCGGCGGGGCCGGCGCCGTTGTCCATCAGCAGCCGGACGCGCGGGTCGCGCTCGAACGCGGCGCGCGCCGCTGCGACGTCGGTCGTCCCGGCGAAGCGCGACTGCTCGACGGGCGACGACGGCGCGTCCGCCAGGAAGCGGTAGAGCTCGCCGCTCAACGAGCGGATCGGGTCGGGGATCGACGGGACCTCGTCGGCGACGTAGAGCTTCAGGAACTCGACCCAGCGTGTGATCGTGCTCGGCCCGAGCGAGTCGGCGTGGACGCCGTTCTGCAGCGAGATCCACACCTTCGGGTTGCGCGCCAGCGCGTCCAGGCTCTCCGCGAAGTGCCCGCCCGTCTGCTCGTCCTGGAACTGCCCGACGAGGAACGTCGGGACGCGGATCGTCCGCATCCACACGCCGGGCGAGCGGTGCAGGAACAGCTCGGGCGTGCGGAACTCGTTGCGCCGGATGATCCTCAGCGCGTCCTGCGTCTGGAGGCGCAGGCGCTGGTTCGTGCGGCAGTGGCGGTCGCCGGCCTTCACGAGCGCCTTCGCCCACGGCTGGCCGCCGGCGGGGGCGGGCCGCGCCTCCTCCATGCGCTCGCTGATCCACGAGCGCGCGAAGCCGGAGTTCGGGATGCCGCCCGGGTAGCCGGTCGCCAGGTAGGTGTCGTCGGTCACCGACATCGGCGAGATCGCGGCGAGGTGCGGCGGCCGCGTGCCGGCGGTGAAGAGCTGCGTGATGCCGGAGAACGAGATCCCGACCATCCCGACCTTCCCGCCCCGGACCCAGCGCTGCGCGGCCACGGTCTCGATCGCGTCGTAGCCGTCGTACGTCGTCGGCAGGCCGAAGAGGTCGAAGTCGCCGCCGGAGCAGCCGGACCCGCGCATCTGCACGCTGACCACGGCGAAGTCGAGCAGCGGGGCGATGACCGACCCGACCGCGGTGCCCGCGGCGGGGGCTAGCGGATCGGGCTTCGGCGTGCCCCCGGTCACCGACGCGACGACCGACGCGAGCAGGTCGTTCGGCGCGGCGATCTGGTAGCCGGAGTACTCGACGACGGTGGGGAACGGGCCGTCGGCGAGCGTCTTGCCCGGCGGGAGGCGGACGGTCATCGCCAGCTCGATGCCGTCGCGGACCTTCACGTAGTTGAGGCCCTGCTTCAGCCGCTTGCGCCTGAAGAACGACGCCGGCGGGTTCTGGCTCGTCGCGAGGACGCGGAACCGCCGGCTCGCGCCGCTCGCGCGCCGGACGCGGTAGCCGTCGCCCGGCGTCAGCTCGCGGAAGATCCGGCTGCCGAGGCGGTCGGCGCGCCCGCGGCGGACGACGTTCCCGCGCGCGTCGAGGAGCTGGAGCCGCTCCCCCTTCTTCGCACCGAGCACGTACGCCTGCTCGATGCTGCCGCGGGCCTCGAAGGCCTGGGCGGACGCCGGGAGCAGCACGGCGAGGACGACCGCGAGCGCGGCGGAGCGGGATGGGCGCATGGGTGAGGAACGTACAGTGCGCCCGCCATCGACTTCGCGGCCTCGAACCTCCCGTTTGCGGTGTCCTGTGCCCTCGACGCCGCCATCGTCCTCGGTGCCGTCGCGTCGCGGCGCGTCTGGGCTCTCGGCGCCGCCGTCGCGCTGCTCGCGGTGAAGGGGCTCGCGATGAGGGCGGCCGGTCTCGACACGTTCGGCGTCGCCCACGTGCTGTGGCTCGACCTCGTGATCGTGCTGCCGCTCGCGGGCGCCGCCGCGTTCGCCGTCACGCGCCGGCCGGTGGCGCTCGTCGCGCTGCTCGCCGTGCCGCTCGGCGTCTACGCGAGCCTCGTCGAGCCGTCGCGCCTGGTCACCGAGCGCGCGACGGTCGCGATCCCGGGAGCGCCCTCGCTGCGGCTCGGCGTCATCGCGGACCTCCAGTTCGAGCACGTCGGCGAGCACGAGCGCGACGCGGTCGCGCGGCTGATGCGCGAGCGCCCCGACGTCGTGCTCGTCGCCGGGGACCTCCACCAGGGCAGCGCGGAGACGTTCGAGCGCGAGCTGCCCGCGATCCGCGCGCTCCTCCGTGGCCTGCGTGCGCCGGGCGGCGTATACGCGGTCCAGGGCGATGTCGAGTCGGCGGCGGAGCTTCGGCGGGCCGTCGAGGGGACGGCGGTCCGCCCGCTCGTCAACGAGGTCGTCCGCACGCGCGGCCTGGCGATCGGCGGCGTCGAGCGCACGTTCGCGACGCGGGCCGCGCGGGCGGCGGTGTCCGAGCTCGAGCGCGAGCCGGGCGTCAGGATCCTCCTCGCCCACCGGCCCGACGTCGCGCTCCGGCGGCCCCGGGTGGACCTCGTCGTGGCCGGCCACACGCACGGAGGCCAGGTGCAGGTCCCGTTCCTCGGGCCGCCGTTCACCGCGTCGGAGATCTCGCGCGACATCGCAGCGGGCGGGCTGCACACCCTCGACGGCCTGAGGATCTACGTGACGCGCGGCGTCGGCGTCGAGCGCGGCCAGGCGCCCAGGCTCCGGTTCCGCGCGGTCCCGGAGGTGTCCGTCGTCACCCTGCGCTGATTGCTTTTCAGCGCACCCAGTGGTTAGGGTCGTAGCGGGGCGGCGCCAACTTCCACGAGGAGGCCCCGCCATGCGTCGGCTCACCGTCGCCGCCGTTCTCGCCTGCGCGCTCGCCGTTCCCGCGACCGCGTCCGCGGACACCACCACAACCGCGACCGGGACGTACTCCGGCGGGTCGACCATCTTCCCCGACTGCCTGCCCCTCGGCAGCACCGAGTGCTTCGTGCCCGGGACCGGCATCTTCACCGGCACGACGCAGGACTCCGAGCCCTGGTTCGCCGGCTATCAGAACCACCTGCACTTCACGCCGCCCGCGGTCGGGGAGTGCGCGCCGGTCAGCGGGGAGGTCCTCTTCCTGCCGGGCTTCACCGACCCCACGAGCTCTCCGGACACCGGCCACATGCGCATCACGCTCGACCCGTCGCTCAGCACGATCTGCCTCGACTCCGTGGTGCCGCCGTTCGGGGCGACGTTCACGGTCCACCTCGAGGGACCGATCGACGGCGTCGGCACGGGCCCGTTCCAGGACGTCTTCGGCTACGGCGTGATCGACGGGACCCAGTTCTACAACCAGGGCGTCCCGAGCACGGACAGCGGCACGTTCACGATCACCTACACGATCCCCGACGGCGACATGGACGATGACGGCGTCGGCGACGACGACGACAACTGCCCGAGCACGCCGAACGCCGACCAGGAGGACACGGACGGCGACGGGCTCGGCGACGAGTGCGACCCGTTCCCCGGCTCCACCGCCGGCTGCAAGGCGACCCTCGGCGGCCACGTCACGACCGACGACGACGCGCCGGCGACCTTCGGCGGCACCGCCCAGGCCAAGACCGCCGACAGCGTCAAGGGCCAGCAGCAGTACACCGACCACGGAGCGATCGGCTTCACGTTCAAGTCGCTGACCGTCACCTCGGCGATCTGCACGGGGAACCGCGCGACGCTGCGAGGGACCGGGACGGTCGACGGCGCGGAGCCCGTCGAGTACCGCATCGACGCGAGCGACAACGGCGAGCCCGGCACCGCCGACACCTACCGGATCCGGCTGTCGAACGGCTACGACTCGGGCGAGAGGACGCTCGACGGCGGCACCGTGCAGGTGCACGGCTAGCTCACGCTGCGGTGAGCGGCTCGCCCGCGGCTCTGACATGGTTGCGCCGTGCCCGGGAGCCGCCCGCTCGCGATCGCGGCGCTCGGCATGGCGATCGGGCTCGCCGGCGACGCCTGCCACGTCGTGTCGGGGACGACGCGCTACGAGCCGTCGTGGGTCCCGACGATCTGGCAGAGCAAGGTGTGGTTCCCGATCCTCGTCGGGAGCGCCGTGCTACTCGCGGCGTGGGCCGGCCGCCGCGCGGGGCTGCCCGCCGCGCGCGTGCGGCGTCGGTCCGACGTCGTCGCCGGTGCGGGCGTCGTCCTGGCGCTCTACGCCCTGACCGCGGCGCTGCGCGGCCAGCCGGAGACGGTCTCGGTGCTGCTCACGGCCGGGATCGCGGTCGCCGTGTGGGCGTGGTGGGACCCGTCGCCGGGCGCGCTCGCGATCGCCGGCGGCGCGGCGGTCGCCGGGCCGCTCGCGGAGATCCTGCTCGTCGAGGCGGGCGCCGCGGCGTACGCGTCCGACGCGGACGGCCTCGGAGGCGTCGCGCCGTGGCTGCCGTGCCTGTACTTCGCGGCCGGAGCGGTGGCGTCGGGGCTCTGGGACGCGATCGGAAGGTCTGACAAGACCGGTGCCTCCGCGTAGGGTCGGCTCTCCCCCGAAGGAGAGGCCGAGATGTACGCACGGGTTGCGAAGTGGGAAGGCGCCGAGGCCGAGCGGATGCGCCGGATGGCCGCGGACATGAAGCAGCGGGCCGGATCCGGGCCGCCGGAGGGCGTCCCCGCCGTGGGGTTCCTCCTGCTCGTCGATCCGGAGAACGGGCGCAGCCTCGCGGTCGCCCTCTTCGAGACCGAGGACGACCTGCGCACGGGCGACGCGGCGCTCAACGGCATGAGCCCGCCGGCGGACGACGCGAGCGGGCGGCGCACCTCGGTGGAGACGTACGAGGTGGCCGTCGACGTCAGGGCGTAGCCGGCGGATCGCGTACGCCGATGAGCGCGACGAACAGCGGTCGATCCGAGAGGGTCGCGACGATCGCGTCGACCGCCGTCTCCGCGCTCGCTGACCAGCGTCTCGACGGCGGCGCGAACATGCTCCTCGGCCGGCGCCGACGGGGGCGGCGGCGCGGTCCACGCGCTCAGGCCCGGGTGGACGAGGTGCGGGACGAGCTCGACCTCCGGGGGCAGCGCGCGGTCGACCAGCTCGGCACCCCTCACCACCGCGGCGGGATCGGTCCCCACGGTCGCCTGCCAGCAGTCGTAGCCGGGCACGAACCCCAGCGCCTCGAGGGCG
>DASZDF010000178.1:0-1678 GCA_035942275.1 Solirubrobacteraceae bacterium
AAGTGGTGCACGTCGAGCCGGCCGAAGCGGCCAACGTGCGGGCTGCGGTCACGCCATCCCGGAAACTCCGGGATGAAGTCCGAAGGCGAGGCGAGCTCGACGTTGACGTCGAGCCGCTCCTTGAGCTCCGGGATCGCGCGCATGATCGCGTCGTCGTCGGGTTCGACCCGTATGTCGACGTCGATGGTGCCGCGGCGCCAGCCCTCGAGGATCGCGGTCGCGCCGCCGGTCAGGTAGAGCCTTCCTCCGCCCGACCGCTTTCCGAGCTCGGTCAGGAAGCGCTGAAGCCGAGCGGCGTCAAGCGGCGGGCGCATGACCCGCGGACCGCACGAAGCTCACCAGCCGCCGGACGAGTGCGTTGTGGCGGCCATGCGCCGTTGCCGCGTCTTCCTCGGCGAGCAGCGCGTAGAGCCGATGCCACGCGTCGCCGACGTCGGTCTGCGGGACGTCGACGCCGACGGCGCGCAGGCGGGAGGAGGCGGCGGCGATCAGCAGCGCTGAGGCTGTCAAGCGGCCCGCGCGGAGGTCGGCGAGACCTTCGTCGACCAGCTCGGACCCGGGAAGGCTCACGCGCAGATGGTAAGGGGGCTACGAGACGGGGCCGGTCGCGGCGAGGCGGTCGCGGCGCTGCACCGCGCGCAGGGCGCGGGCCAGGCGGCGGAGGCCCTCGTCGAAGCGGTCCGGTCCGACGATGCTGAAGGAGAGGCGCAGGCTCGTGCGGCCGGTGGGCTCGGGCATCGCGGCCCCGCCGGGGAGGAAGGTGACGCCCTCGCGCAGCGCCTCGGCGTAGAGCAGGCGCTCGTCGACCGCCCGGTCGAGGGTCAGCCAGAGGTTGTGCCCGCCGCGCGGGACGATCCACGTCGCGGCGTCACCGAGGTGGCGGTCGAGCGCCTCGATCATCGCGTCGCGCCGGGCGCGGTAGATCTCGGCGGTCGCGCGGACGTGCTCCTCGTACCCCTCGCCGCGCAGCAGCTCGGCGCCGACGAGCTGCGTGAGCGCGGGGCTGTGGAGGTCGCTGTTCATCTTGAGGTGCGCGAGCCTCGACAGCACCGGCCCGGACGCGGCGATCCACCCGATCCGCAGACCGCCGGCGACGGTCTTCGACAGCGACTCGACGTGGACGACGTGCGCCGGCGCCTCGTTGCGCAGGGCGGGCAAGCGCGGGCCGTCGAAGCGCAGCCCCGCGTAGACGCCGTCCTCGAGGACGAAGAACGAGCGCTCGCGGGCGAGGGCGAGGAGGCGCTCGCGCCGCTCGGGCGACAGGTCGGTGCCCGTCGGGTTGTGGCACGAGGTCTGGAGCATCACGACCTTGACCTCGTGGCGGGTGAGGATGCGCTCCACCGCGTCGACGTCGGGGCCGTCGGCATCGACGGGCATGGGGAGGAGGCGCGCGCCCGCGGCCTCGAGCGAGCTGATCGTGCCGGTGAAGGTCGGTGACTCGACGACGGCGACGTCGCCGGGCTCGAGCAGGGCGCGAGCCGTGAGGTCGAGGGCCTGGCGGGCGCCGGTGGTGACGACGATCTCGTGCGGGTCGCGCGCGAAGCCGTGGCGGACGCCGTGCTCGGCGATGGCGTCGCGGAGGTCTGGGACGCCCTCCACCGGCGAGTACTGCAGCGTCTCGTCCATTCGCTCGGCGAGGACGCGGCGCCCGGCGGCCTCGACCGCGTCACGCGGGAAC
>DASZDF010000179.1:0-5203 GCA_035942275.1 Solirubrobacteraceae bacterium
GCGAACGACCTCGACCTCCGCCGCCCGCGGGGCGAACACGACCGGGCCGTCGCCGAGCAGCGACGTCGCGTTGTGCTCGAGGCCGATGCCCAGCGCCTGGGTCAGCTTCCCCGGCCCGTTGCACAGCTCCCGGTCGGGCACCGGCCCGCGCCGCGCGCGCATCACCTCGATGCCCTCCGCCGGCTCCACCGCCCGGATGAGCACCGCGGCGCCGACGCCGTCGGGCTCGCACACGGCGTTGAGCAGGGCGTGGATCCCGTACGAGCGGTAGACGTAGGCGATCCCCGGCGGGCCCCACAGCACCTCGGTCCGCGGCGTCACCCCGACGTACGCGTGGCAGGCGGGCTCGGTGTAGTGGTAGGCCTCGGTCTCGACGACGATCCCCGCGCAGTCGCCGTGGCGGACCGTGCAGCCGACGAGGTCGCGCGCGACGTCGAGCACGGGGCGGTCGTAGAAGGCGCGGTTCATCGTGCGGCGAGCGCGGCGCGGGCCAGCTCGAGCTGCTCGCGCACCCGCCCGCTCGACGTGCCGCCCTCGGAGACCTTCGACTCGAGCCACGAGGACTGCTCGAGCACCGACGCGGCGTCCTGGCCCAGCTTGGCCGTCGCGACCTCGCGCAACGGCTTGCCGCCGTCGACCGCGTCGCGGACGAGGCCGCCGACCACCCCGTGCGCCTCGCGGAACGGCATCCCGGTCCGGACGAGGAGGTCGGCGAGGTCGGTCGCGGCGATCAGCTCGTCGGAAGCCGCGGCGGCCATGCGCTCGCGGTCGAAGCGGGCGCCCGCGATCATCCCGGTCGCCGCGGCGAGGCAGAGCTCGAGCGTGTCGACGGCGTCGAAGAGCGGCTCCTTGTCCTCCTGCATGTCCTTGTTGTAGGTCAGCGGGAGCCCGTGCATCACGCCGTAGAGGGTCATGAGGTGCCCGACGACCCGCGGCGCCTTGGCCCGCAGGAGCTCGGCGGCGTCCGGGTTCTTCTTCTGCGGCATGAGCGACGAGCCGCTCGTCCAGGCGTCGGGCAGGACGACGAAGCCGAACTCCGCGGTCGACCAGAGCACGAGCTCGCCGCCCAGCCGCGACAGGTGGGTCAGGCACGTCGCGATCGCGCCGAGGACGTCGCGGACGAAGTCCCGGTTCGAGACCGCGTCCAGCGAGTTCGGCGCGACGCGCGTGAAGCCGAGGGCGTCGGCGACCATCCGGCGGTCGGTCGCGAAGTTCACCCCCGCGAGCGCGCCCGCCCCCAGCGGGAGCGCATCCGCCGCGTCGTAGGCGAAGCGGAAGCGCGCGCAGTCGCGCTCGAGCATCCAGAAGTACGCGAGGAGGTGGTGCGCGAGGTAGACGGGCTGGCCGCGCTGCAGGTGCGTGTAGCCGGGCAGGTGCCAGTCGACGTGCTCCTCCGCCCGATCGAGCAGCGCCGCCTGGAGCGCGCGGATCCGCTCGTGGGCGGAGCGGGCCTCGTCGCGCACGAAGAGGGCCACGTCCGTCGCCACCTGGTCGTTGCGCGAGCGCGCGGTGTGGAGCTTCGCCCCGGCCGGTCCCGCCAGCTCGGTGACCCGTCGCTCGATCGCCATGTGGATGTCGACGTCGTCGTCGGCGAACGGGAACGACCCGTCGGCCAGCTCGACCTCGACGCGCTCGAGCGCCGCGTGCAGCGCATCGCGGTCGTCGGCGCCGATGATCCCCTGCGCCGCGAGCATCCCCGCATGGGCGCGCGACTGGGCGACGTCGTACGGCCACAGCCGCCGGTCGAAGGCCAGCGACGAGTCGAGCGCCCGGAACGCCGGGTCCTGCGGCTCGGAGAAGCGCGACACGCGCGAGGAGGCTAGCTACGCGCCGGTGAAGCCACCGTTCTGGATCCGCGCGACCTGCCAGGCGAGCAGGAAGCCGAGCAGGTACAGCGTGATCCCCCAGCCCGCGTAGGCGGCGCGCGCCCGCGGGAACCACCGGCTGTCCGGGTTCATCCCGGCCGACCACGCGACGGGCAGGAGGAACAGCAGCCCGATGACGAGCAGCGCCCACGGCGTCCAGCCGCTGAGGTACTGCAGCTCGAGCTTCGGCTGCCGGGCGAGGAGCGCGACGACGTCGTGGAAGAGCGCGACCGGCAGCACGGCGGCGCCGAGGAACCCGATCGCCCCCACCCATCGCGCCTGCCGGCGTCCAGCCTCGAGACGCGCCTGCCTCGCGCCTACCATGCCGGGAAGTGTTGCGCATCCGGCGTGGCGTGTTCGCAGTTGCCGCCGGGCGCCCTCTCATCGGCTCGCGAGCACGGCCCGCAGCGCCTCGGCCACCTGCTCGACCTCGCCCTGCGTGAGCGCCGGGAAGAACGGCAGGGCGATCGACCGCGCGGCGATGTCCTCCGCCACCGGGAACTCCCCCTCCCTGTGGCCGAAGCGCTCGCGGTAGAACGCGAAGAGGTGGATCGCCGGGAAGTACGGCTTGCTCTGCACGCCGCGCTCGCCCAGCGCCCGCACGGTCGCGTCGCGGTCGACGTCGCGCGGCAGCTGCACGACGTAGACGAACCACCCCCGCCGCGCCTCGCCCTCGTACGGCAGGTCGAGCCCCTCGACGCCGCCGAGCGCCTCGCGGTACCACCCTGCGACGCGTTCGCGGGCGGCGAGCATGTCGTCGAGGTGCTCGAGCTGGGCGACGCCGAGCGCGCACTGCACGTCGCTGAGGCGGTAGTTGAAGCCGAGCCGGTCGTGGTCGAGCCAGTCCATGTTCGGGGCCCGGCCCTGGTTGCGCTCGGAGTCGACGCGCTCCTTCACGCCCGCGTCGCCGGTCACGAGCATCCCGCCCTCGCCGGTCGCGAGCTGCTTGTTGGCGTAGAAGGCGAACACCGACGGGTGGCCGCGCGCGCCGACCGGCGTCCCGTCCGCGTGCACCGCCCCGAGCGCCTCGCACGCGTCCTCGACGATCGGCAGCCCGACCGACTCGAACGCGTCCATGTCGGCGGGGTAGCCGAAGACGTGCACCGGGAGGAGCGCGGTCGTGCGATCGGTCACCACGGCCCGCGCCGCCTCCGGGTCGAGGTTGAGCGTCCGCGGGTCGATGTCCGCGAACACCGGCCGCGCTCCCTCGAAGAGCGGCGCGTTCGCGCTGGCGACGAACGAGAACGGCGACGTGACGACCTCATCGCCCGCTCCCACCCCGACCGCCCGCAGCGCGAGGTGCAGCCCGGCGGTGCCGGAGGAGACCGCGGAAGCGTGCGAAGCCTCGAGCCGCGCGGCGAACGCGCGCTCGAAGCGCGGCAGCATCGGCCCGAGCGAGAGCTGCCCCGAGCGCAGGACCTCCAGGACGAGCTCCTCCTCCCGGGGCCCGATGACGGGGCGGGCGAGCGGGATCACGCGGGCGCGCGAGTGGGCAGCTCGGCGTAGGCGAGCGAGTCGACGAGCGCCTGCCACGAGGCCGCGATGACGTTCGCGTGCACGCCGATCGATCCCCACACCTCGCCCGTCTCGTGATCGGTCGAGTCGATGAGCACGCGCGTGACGGCGTCGGTGCCCTTCGTCTCGTCGAGGATCCGGACCTTGTAGTTCACGAGGTCGATGTCGGCGAGGTGCGGGTGATGCTCGGCGATCGCGCGCCGCAGCGCCTTGTCGAGCGCGTTCACCGGGCCGTTGCCCTCGGCGTGGCGCACGATCCGCTGGCCCCCCACGTGGATCTTGATCACGGCCTCGGTCTTGACCTCGCCGTCGCCGTGCTGCTCGACGATCACGCGCCACGACTCGAGCACGAACAGCGGCTCGAGGTCGCCCGCGTGCCTGCGCAGGAGCAGCTCGAAGGAGGCGTCGGCCGCCTCGAACTGAAAGCCGCGGTGCTCGAGCTCCTTGACCTGCTCCAGCACGCGGACCGCGTCGACCTCGAGGCCCGCCGCCTCCGCCTTCTCCTCGATCGCGTGGCGACCGGCCAGCTCGGAGACGAGCACGTCGGCGCGGTTGCCGACCGACGCGGGGTCGACGTGCTCGAACGTCGCGGGGTCCGCGCGGACGCCGGCGGCGTGCAGCCCGCCCTTGTGCGTGAACGCGAGCTTGCCGACGTAGGGCTGGCGCGGGTCCGGCGCGCGGTTGAGCAGCTCGTCGACGAAGTGCGCGGTCTCGGTCAGCCGCGCCAGGCGGTCGTCGGGCAGGACCGGCACGCCCATCTTGAGCTGGAGGTTCGCGATGACCGTGACGAGGTTCGCGTTGCCGGTCCGCTCCCCCACCCCGTTCATCGTGCCCTGCACCTGCGTCGCGCCGCCGCGCACGGCGACCAGCGTGTTCGCCACGCCGCAGCCCGCGTCGTCGTGGCAGTGGATGCCGAGCCGCTCGCCGCCGACCGCCTCCTTCGCCGCGGCGACGCCGGCCCACACGTCGTCGGGCAGCGAGGAGCCGTTCGTGTCGCACAGCACGACCCGCTCCGCCCCGCCGTCGATCGCCGCGCGCAGGCACGCGAGCGCGTACTCGCGGTCGTCGCGGAACGCGTCGAAGAAGTGCTCGGCGTCGTAGATCACGCGCTTGCCCTCGCCGGCCAGGAACGCGACCGACTCGGCGATCATCGCGAGGTTCTCCTCGCGCCCGACGCGGACGACCTTCTCGAGGTGCAGCGCCCACGTCTTGCCGACGATCGTGCACACCGGCGCGAACGACGTGGCCAGGACGCGCAGGCCCGGGTCCTCCGCGGCCGCGGCGTCGCGCCGGCGGGTCATCCCGAAGGCGACGACCGCCGCGTCGAGCCGCTCGCGCTCGAGCAGCGCGAACCGCTCCTCCTCCTTGGGGTTGGACGCCGGGAACCCCGCCTCGATGAAGTGCACGCCGAGCTCGTCGAGCCGGTGGACGACGCGCAGCTTCTCGTCGGCGGTCAGCGACAGCCCCGCCCCCTGCATCCCGTCGCGCAGGGTGGCGTCGTACAGCTCGACCTGGGGCACTACACCTCGGCGGCGACGGGCACCGGGTCGAGCCACTCGCGGTAGCGCTCGGTGCGCCCGTGCAGCGCGTCCTCGAAGGCGTCCTGGACCGCCCGGGTGATCGGGCCCGGCTCGCCGGTGCCGACGGCGTGGTCGTCGACCTCGCGCACCGGCGTCAGCTCGGCGGCCGTGCCGGTCAGGAACATCTCGTCGGCCAGGTAGAGCTCGGCGCGCGCGATGTCGCGCTCGACCACCTCGTAGCCGAGGTCGCGGGCGATCTGGATCGCCGCGCGGCGGTTGATCCCGTCGAGGATCGACGACGTC
>DASZDF010000180.1:0-1967 GCA_035942275.1 Solirubrobacteraceae bacterium
GCCTCGGCCTTCGTCGCGCGCTGCTCGGCGTCGGCGAGCGCGCGCTCCGCCCGCTGCGCGCGGCGCGCCTCGTCGTCGCGCTCGCTCTCCGCCTCGTCGCGCTTGCGCCGCGCGGTGTCGAGCTGGCGGCGCAGGTCGCCGGCGCGCTGCTGCTCGCGCTCGACCTGCTGCTCGCGCGCCTCGACGTCGCGGACGCCCTCCTCCAGCGTGCGGAGCCGCGCGAGGAGCGGGCTCTCCGCGAGGCCGGAGTAGTCCATGAACTTCTGCCACGACCCGAAGACCTCCGCCACCGCGTCGGGGTGCGGCATGTCCTCGCGGGGCAGCCAGTCGCGCGCGGTCGGCACCTTGCCCTGCAGCAGCGTCCACCGCAGGAGGTGGTAGAGCATGTCCGCCTCCTCCGCGTACGCGATGATCTCGCGCATGCGGGGGTCGTAGAGGGCGCCCGGTCTTCGCTCCGCGCCCTCGGCGGGCGCCTCCCCGTCGGCGGGCACCGGAGCGTCCCCGTCGGCGGGAGCGGGCTCGGCGTCGATCCCCTTCCGCCGCGCGCGCTTGCCCATCAGGCCGCTTCCGCCTCGCGCGGCAGCCGCCGCGAGACGACCTTCGAGACGCCGTCGTTGCCCATCGACACGCCGTACAGGGTGTCAGCCGCCTCCATCGTGCGCTTCTGGTGGGTCACGACGATGAACTGCGCGCGGTCGGAGTAGCGGCGCAGGAGGTCGAGGAAGCGGCCGATGTTGACGTCGTCGAGCGCGGCCTCCACCTCGTCGAGGATGTAGAACGGGCACGGGCGCGCGAGGAAGACGGCGAACAGGAACGCGATCGCGGTCATCGACTTCTCGCCGCCGCTCAGCAGCGTCAGGCGCTTCATCGACTTCCCGGCCGGCGTGATCTCGATCTCGACGCCCATGAGGTCCTCGTCGTCGGGCTGCTCCTCGGCGTCGGCGGCCTCCTCGGCCTCGTCGGCCGCCGCGGCGGCGGCCTCCTCCTCGCCGCCCAGGACGGGGCGGGGGCCCGAGTCCTCGCGGACGAGGCGCAGCCGGCCGCGGCCGCCGGGGAAGAGCTGCTCGGCGAGCTCCTCGAAGTTCTTCGCGGCCGCGTCGAAGGTCGCCTCGAACGTCTCGCGGATCTGCTTGTCGGTCTCGCGGATCACGGACCGCAGCTCGCGCAGGGCGGTCTCGAGGTCCTCGCGCTGGGTCTCGAGCTCCTCGACGTGGGCCAGCGCCTCGTCGTACTCCTGCTTGGCCAGCGGGTTGACCGGGCCGAGCTGCTCGCGGCGGCGCTGGAGGCGCTCGATGCGGGCGCGCAGCTGCTGGGCCTCCTCCTCCGGGAGCGGCTCCTGCGACGGCTCGGCGGGGAGTCCGAGCCGCTCGGCGAGCGCGGTCAGCTCCTGGTCGGCCTCCGCCGACAGGTCCCGAAGCTGCTGTGCGCGCACCTCGGCCTGCGTGACCTGCTCGTTGCGCGCCCGCAGCCGGCCCTGGACCTCGGCCTCCTCCTTCGCGCACGCCCGCAGCTCGGCGGCGACGCCCTCGCCCTCGGCGCGATCGGCCTCGAGCTCGCCCTCGAGCGAGGTGAGGACCGTCGCGGTGCCGGCGCCGACGGCGGTGAGCACGTCGACGAGCCGCTGCGCCGCGGGAAGGAGCTGCTCCTCGCGCTCGAGCTGCGCTGCGAGGACGAGGATCCGCCGCGACCGCTCGGCGCGCTCGCGCGCGGCCCGCTCGGCGACGCGCTGCTCCGCCGCCAGCTCACCCTGGAGCTGCGCGCGGCGCACGGCGGCCTCGCCCTGGTCGGGCTGCTCGCGCCGCTGCCCGATGAGCCATCCGGCGCGCCGCTCCTCCTCCTGGGCCTGCGAGCGGGCGCGGTCGGCGTCGCGCCGGGCGCTGTCGGCCTGCTCGCGCGCGGCGTCGGCGCGCGCGACCTCGGCCTCTGCCGCCTCGAACGCGGCCTTCGCGGCCTGCTCCGCCTGCACC
>DASZDF010000181.1:0-3335 GCA_035942275.1 Solirubrobacteraceae bacterium
GGCGATCGCCAGGTGCTCCACCGCGCCGGCCGACGCCTTCGCGGCGGCGGGCGTCACCTCGGCCGATCGGCGCTCGGGCAGCACGAGCCCGGTCGCCCCCGCGCCCTCGGCGGTGCGGGCGATCGCGCCGAGGTTCTGCGGGTCCTGGACCTCGTCGAGGGCGACGAGGAGCGGCGCGTCGCGCGCCAGGAGCTCCCGCGCCCCCGCGTACGGGTACGGATCGGCCTCCGCGCAGAGCCCCTGATGCGCGTCGGACCCGCAGCGCGCCGCCACCTCCGCGGCCGGCACCACCTCCACGCGCGCGCCCGCGAGCCACGGCTCCCGAGCGGCGCCCGAGGTCGCCCAGACGCGCTGCACCCGCCGCCGCCCCGCGCGCAGCGCCTCGCGCACGGGGTTGCGGCCGTAGAGCACCTCGGAGCGGACGCGCTCGGGGGCGGAGCGTGGCCGCTCCGCGCCACGTTTTCCCCGCTCCTTCCGCATGGCGGCTGACCCTAGACGAATGTCCGACGGCCCCCGCAGGTGTGACCGCCGTGTGAAGGGGTACTGTCCCGCGCGGTGCCTGGGTCAGCGCCCGCCTCCGCCCGTCTCCCCGCCGTGGAGGAGGCCTTCCGCACGCTCCCGGAGCGCTATCTCGGCGCGACGGCGGGCTTCGACGCGACCTACCAGATCCGCCTCGGCGACGTGGGCCACACCTGGGAGGTCCGCTGTACGACGCACGGCGCCCGGGTCCGCAAGGGCGCCACGAAGCGCGCGCCGGACGTGGTCATCGGCACCGACGCCGAGACCTGGCTGCGCCTGCGCGCCGGCGAGCTCTCCGGCATCCAGGCGTTCAGCGACCGCTCGCTCTACGCGCGCGGCAACCTCGACCTCGCGGTCGGCTTCGAGGGGATGTTCCGGCTCCCCGACGACCGCCCGCCGCTCCTGCGGATGCACGAGGTCCGCACGAAGGGCGCGAAGATCTCGACGCTGACGATGGGCGAGGGGCCCGACGTCCTCCTCATCCACGGCCTCGGCGGCGCCAAGAGCTCGTTCTTCGACACCGCGGCGGGCCTCAGCCACCGCTACCGCGTCCACGCGCTCGACCTGCCGGGCTTCGGCAGCTCGTGCAAGCCCGCCACGGCGCCGTACAGCGCCCGCTACTTCGCCGATCGCGTCGTCGAGGTCATGGACGCGCTCGACATCGGCCGCGCTCACCTCGTCGGCAACTCGATGGGTGGCCGCGTCTCGATCGAGGTCGGCCTGCGCCACCCCAACCGCGTCGGCGGCCTCGCGCTGCTGTGCCCGGCGGTCGCGTTCGTCAAGCGCGGCTACCACCCGATCGTCCGCCTGCTGCGGCCGGAGTTCGGCCTGCTCCCCCACAAGCTGACGAGGGGGATGGTCGAGTCCACGTTCTGGTCGCTCTTCTGCGACCCGGACGCGATCGACCCGAGCATGGCCGACATCGTCGTCGAGGAGTTCCAGCGCATCTACGGCACCGCCGGCGCCCGCCTGGCCTTCCTCGCGGCCGCCCGCAACATCTACCTCGACCGGCCGTTCGGCCGCGGCGGCTTCTACCCCCGGCTGAGCGAGCTCGCGGCGCCGAGCCTCTTCGTGTGGGGCACGCACGACAACCTCATCCCCTCGGGGTTCAAGCGCCACGTCGAGCGCTGGCTGCCGCGGGCCGAGCAGATCGTGCTCGAGAGCTGCGGGCACGTCCCGCAGGTCGAGCGGCCCGAGCAGGTCATCGGGATGCTGGAGCGCTTCTTCGGCCGCCTCGACGCGCTCGGCGACATGCCCGGCATGGCCCCGAGCCGCGTCGATCTCGCCGCGTAGCGGGTACGGTCCACATCCATGGCCGGAACGAGCACCACCGGGGCGTCGCGCAACGGGCACTCCGGGGATTCCGACAGCGTCCGCGGGGCGCTGGGCGGGCGCGAGGAGAAGGACGCCGGCGGCGGGGGCAGCCTGCCCGAGCGGCTCATCCGCGCCGTCGCCGGCCAGGTCGGCAAGCGCATCCCCGACGCGAACCTCGACGACCGCGACCCCGACTACATCCGCGAGACGCTGCCCGGCCTGTGGCTGCTCTCGAGCCTCTACTTCCGCGGCGAGGTGCGCGGGCTGGGGAACATCCCCGAGAAGGGGCCGGTCCTGCTCGTCGGCAACCACTCGGGCGGCAACCTCACGGTCGACACCGGCGTCTTCATGCTCGCCTACTGCGCGTACTTCGGCGTCGAGCGCGAGCTGTACTCGCTCGCCCACAACCTCGTCGTCTCGATGCCCGGCCTCGGCTTCCTGCGCAAGTGGGGCGTCGTCGCGGCGTCGCGCGAGAACGCGCGCAAGACGCTCGA
Organism: Solirubrobacteraceae bacterium; assembly: GCA_035942275.1. Classification (GTDB taxonomy): domain Bacteria; phylum Actinomycetota; class Thermoleophilia; order Solirubrobacterales; family Solirubrobacteraceae; genus CADCVT01. Next base: position 2,328 of record DASZDF010000181.1, read on the forward strand.
GGACGGCAACGCGCTGCTCGTCTACCCCGGCGGCGACTACGAGGTCCACCGCCCGGTGTGGGAGCGCAACAAGGTCGACTTCGACGGGCGCAAGGGCTGGATCAAGACCGCGCTCGAGCACGACGTGCCGATCGTCCCCGTCGTCGCCATCGGGGGGCAGGAGACCGCGCTCTTCCTCAGCCGCGGCGAGACGCTCGCGAAGCTGCTCATGCTCGACCGCTCGCTGCGCCTGAAGGTCCTGCCGATCTCGCTCGCGCCGCCGTGGGGGATCAACGTCGGCGACTTCCTGGGCCACATCCCGCTGCCCGCCAAGATCACCGTCGAGGCGCTGCCCCCGATCCGGCTGCGCGAGGAGTTCGGCGACGACCCCGACCTCGACGAGGTCTACGACCACGTGACGAGGCTGATGCAGGAGACGCTCGACGCGCTCGCCGCGGAGCGGCGCTTCCCGGTCATCGGATGAGGGTCGGGGCGACGATCCAGGTCTCGGCGCCCGCCGACGCGGTGTGGGCGTTCATCGCGGACCCCGCGCGCTATCTGCACTTCATGGCCGGCATCACGCGCTGGGAGGTCGAGTCCGACGACCCGACCGGCCTCGGCGCCCGCTAGCGGATGCTCATGCGCGTCCGCTCGGCGGAGATCGGCGGGCTCGTCGAGGTCGTCGAGTGGGAGGCGCCGCGCGACATGGCGTGGGTGTCGGTCACCGGGATCGACCAGCGCGGGCGCTGGCGCCTGCGCGAGCGCCGCTTCGGCCGCACGGACGTCGAGCTGCGGCTGAGCTACGGCATCGCCGGCTCCGGGCTGCTCGGCTGGACGGCGGAGCGGGTCGCGGCGCCGACGGTCCGCGGGCACCTGCGCCGGACGCTGCAGCAGCTCAAGCGCCAGGTCGAGCACGAGCAGCTCCGTGCCGCCGCGGCCGCCCGGCGCGAGGCGAAGCAGCGCGCGGCTGCGGGCGACTGACCCGCTCTCTTCGGCAAGGCACGGGCGCATTCGCGCACGCGGTCCGGG
>DASZDF010000182.1:0-2399 GCA_035942275.1 Solirubrobacteraceae bacterium
CGGCCGCTCCGCGCACCGCGCCCGCACGCGATGTCTCGGCGCGGCCCGCCGCGGCCCGGGACGCTTCGCCGCGGCCCGGCCCGCCTTGCGACGCCTCGGCGCGGGCCGCTTCACGCCACTCTCCGCTCTGCCGGACCATCCTGGCGGAAGCCGAGGGCGAGCGAGACGTCGGCGGCCGTCACTCGGTCGCGGCCCGCGAGGTCGGCGACCGTTCTCGCGACTCGGAGGACCCGGTGGTGGCCGCGGGCGCTGACCCTTCCCGTCTCGTACGCGCGGCGGAGGAGGCGATCTCCCGCGGGGTCCGGCGTCGCGTGCTCGCGCAGCTGCGTGATCGTCATCTGCGCGTTCGAGCCACCGCCGAGGCGAAACGACTGCCGCTCGCGCGCGTCGACGACGCGGTCGCGGACGTCCGCGGAGTTGGTCGCGCCTCGGGCGCCCGTCAGCTCCTCGGCGCTCGGCGCGTGGACGTTGAGGACGAGGTCGATGCGGTCGAGCAGCGGCCCGCTGAGGCGGCGGCGGTGCTTCGCGTGGTCGGCGTCCGTGCAGTGGCAGCGGCGCGAGCCCGCGAAGCCGCACGGGCACGGGTTCGTGGCCGCGACGAGCATGAACCGCGTCGGGTAGATCGCCGTCCGCTGGCCGCGGACGATCGCGACGCGTCCGTCCTCGAGCGGCTGGCGGAGCGCCTCGAGCGCCGGCCGTGTGAACTCGGACAGCTCGTCGAGGAAGAGGACGCCGTGGTGGGCGAGCGAGACCTCGCCGGGTACCGGCGTCGCCCCGCCGCCGACGAGGCCGCTCGCGGAGATCGTGTGGTGCGGCGCGCGGAAGGGCCGGACGGTCACGAGCCCCGAGCCCGGGCTGAGCCCGGCGACCGAGTGGATCCGGGTGACCTCGAGCGCCTCGTCGTGCGACAGCGGCGGGAGGATCGAGGGGACGCGCCGGGCGAGCATCGTCTTCCCGGTCCCCGGCGGGCCGGCGAGCAGGATGTTGTGCCCGCCCGCCGCGGCGATCGTGACGCCTCGGACGACATCGCCGTGGCCGCGCACGTCCGCGAGATCGAGCGGCTCGACGTGCGCGAAGCCGGGGTGCAGCGGCGTGCTCGTGTCCGGCCGCGGCGGCGGCTCGCCGCCGCGCAGCAGCTCCGCCACCTCGGCGATCGACCGCAGGCCCGCCACGCGCACGTCCTCGACGAGGGCCGCCTCCGCCCCGCGGTCCGCGGGGACGATCAGGCCGCTGAGCCCGTCGCGGGCCGCGCCCTCCGCGACCGCGAGGGTCCCGCCGCACGGCCGCAGCTCGCCGCCGAGCGAGAGCTCGCCGAAGACGGCCCAGCGCTCCAGCGCCTCGACCGGAAGCTGCGCGCTCGCGGCGAGGATCCCGACCGCGATCGCGAGGTCGAACCCGGGCCCCGCCTTGCGCAGGTACGCGGGCGCGAGGTTCGCGGTGATCCGCCGCTGCGGGAACTCGAAGCCCGAGTTCAGGACCGCCGCCCGCACCCGCTCGCGCGACTCCCGCACCGCCTTGTCGCCCAGCCCGACGATCGAGAACGCCGGGAGCCCCTGCCGCAGGTCGACCTCGACCGTGACGCGCCGCGACTCGATGCCGTCGATGGCGTAGGTGGTGACGCGGGCGAGCATGGGCGCCGACGCTAGGCGGGGAGGTGTTGCGGGTGTGCGACGGGATGTGCCGGAAGACGCGTGCGCTCAATCGGCACACGCCGTCGCACTTTCTTGACGCCCGCGCACCTAGCGTCGGCAGCCGATGTCCGACGACCCCCGACACCACCTCGGCCGCGCCGGCGAGCGGCTCGCCGCCGAGCATCTGAAGCGGCTCGGCTACGCGATCGTCGCGCGCAACCACCGCACGCGATACGGCGAGATCGACCTCGTCGCCGCCGACCGCGACGCGCTCGTCTTCGTGGAGGTGAAGACCCGCCGCGGGCGCGGCCACCCGTGGGATGCATTGGGGGAGCGGAAGCGGCGCCAGGTCCGGCGGATGGGGCTCGCGTTCCTCAGCGAGGTCGACGACAGGCCGAAGCGGAGCCGCGTGAGGTTCGATGCGATCGGGGTGACGTTCGATGCCGCGGGGCGGTTGGCGGCGTTGGAGCATCTTGAGGATGCGTTCTGAGGCTGGTGGCAACGGGCGCCTTCGCGCGGGTGGTCTGGGCCCGGGCGTTTACTGCCGGGCGGGTGAAGGTGACGAGGGTTGCGGCGGCGGACTCAGGGGGTGGGCGACTTTCTCCGCATAGCTATGAACGAAAATGTCGCCCACCCCCGGGCGACGCCCGCAGTGGCGCGGCCGGAGCCCGCAGTGGCGCGGGCGGGGGCGCGTGGCGACGCAGCGCGGGAGCGCGAGACGCTCTGCGTTCCCCTCACCAGCCGCAGTAGACGCCCGGGCGCGGGAAG
>DASZDF010000183.1:0-7747 GCA_035942275.1 Solirubrobacteraceae bacterium
TCGCCGGCCAGCGGGTCGCCGGGGGTCAGGCCGCCGCCGTCTGCGGTCATGCGGCCTCCTCCCCGTCGAGCACGTCGGCCTCGCCGCGGCGCAGGACCCGCAGCGCGAGCGCGACCGACGAGAGCAGCGCGAGCGTCCCCAGCGTGATCTGCAGGCTCACGACGCCGCGCTCGGTCCAGTAGACGTCGTCGAGCTCGAGCAGCAGCGCGGACTCGTCGAGCGTCAGCGCCACCCCCGCCCCGAACGGGAGCGCGAGCCACGGGTCGAGGTCCGGGCTGCGCGAGACGACGGCGATCCCGCCGGCGAGGAACGCCACCATGATCCCGGGGACGAAGTGGTGCACGTGCCGGTCGCCGACGCGGTAGTTGCGGATCGGGCCGAAGCGCCGCCGGCGCCGGATGACGTACGTGAGCGCGCGCGCGATCCCGAACGTCAGCGTGAACGAGCCGAGCAGGTTGAGCAGCGCGTTCTCTCGCGTCGAGCCGCCGCGGTAGCCGGCCTTCGCGACCTCGACCGTCTCGCGCACGGCCTCCTCGGTGGCGCCGAGCACGTCGGTCGTCTCGTTGGGCAGCGGCGCGGAGCCGCGGTGCCAGACGCGCAGGAACTCGCCCGCGCCGACCGCGACCGTGGTCCCGAGCGCCACGACGCCCAGCGCCCACGTGCGGCGGTCGACGCGCAGCGCCGCGGCTCGGCGTCGGCGCGGGGCGGGGAGACCGGCGGGCACGCGAAGTAGGCTAACGGCCCGATGGACGGTGACCGAGACCTGCGCGGCGCGGTGCTCGGCCTCGGGATGATCGGACGCCACCACGCTCGGATCCTCCAGACGACGCCGGGCGTCGAGTTCGCCGGCGCGGTCGATCCCGGCGGCGACCGCTTCCGCGCCGTCCACGACCCGGAGCGGCTGTACACCTCGCTCGACGACCTGCTCCGGGGCGGCGCGCCCGACTTCGCGATCGTCGCCGTCCCCACCGAGGAGCACGTCGCCGCCGTGGAGCGGCTCGCGGCGGAGGGCGTGCACGTCCTCGTCGAGAAGCCCCTCGCCGCGAGCGGCGACGAGGCGCGCGAGGTCATCGCCGTCGTCGAGCGCGCCGGGATCAAGGGAGCGGTCGGCCACGTCGAGCGCTACAACCCCGCGCTGCTCGCCGCGCGCGACAAGCTCGAGCAGCTCGGGCCGCTCATGCTCATCGCCACCGAGCGCACCGGCCCGTTCCCCGACCGCATCAAGGACGTCGGCGTCGTCAAGGACCTCGCCACCCACGACCTCGACCTCGTCCGCTGGCTCGGCTCGTCGCCGGTCGAGGTCGTCGCCGCGCAGACGAGCCACCGCATGGGCCGCGACCACGAGGACCTGGTGCTCGCAACGGGCCGCCTCGCCAGCGACGTCCCGTTCCACTGCGCCGTCGACTGGCTCACGCCGACGAAGACCCGCCGCACGCGCATCCTCGGCGAGCGGGGGATGCTCCTCGCCGACACGCTCACCGGCGACCTCACGTTCCACGAGAACGGCGAGGTGCAGATCGAGTGGGCGGCGACCCAGCAGCTGCGCGGCGTCTCCGAGGGCGACGCGGTCCGCTTCGCGCTCCAGCGCCGCGAGCCGCTCGTCGTCGAGCACGAGGCCTTCCGCGCCTACGTCGCCGGCGACGACGACGCGCCGGTCGTCCCGCTCGAGGCCGGCCTGGAGACGGTGCTCACCGCCGAGGCCGTGCTCGAATCGGCGCGCCGCGGCGAGACGATGAGACTCGCGCCGCGGTGAAGGCCGTCGTCGTCGCGCTCGGCAAAGTGGGGCTCCCCCTTGCCGCCCGAATCGCGTCCGCGGGCCACGAGGTCGTGGGGTGCGACGTCGACCCGCACGTCGTCGAGCTCGTGAACGCCGGGACGCCGCCGTTCCCCAACGAGGCGGGGCTGGAGGAGGCGCTGCAGAACGCCATCGGCGACGGCCTCCTGCGCGCGCAGACCGACACGGCCGCCGCCGTCGCCGAGGGCCCCGACCTCGTCGTCGCCGTCCCCCCGCTCTACGTCGACGAGCGCGCGCAGCCGGACTGGCGGATCCTCGACGCGGTCACGCACGACATCGCGCAAGGGCTGCAGCGCGGGACGACCGTCAGCATCGAGACCACCGTCCCGGTCGGCACGACCCGCGAGCGAATCGCCCCCGCGCTCGCCGCGGGCAGCGGGCTGGGGGCCGAGCAGGACTTCCACCTCGTCTTCAGTCCCGAGCGCGTGTTCAGCGGCCGCGTCCTCGAGGACCTCGACAAGTACCCGAAGCTCGTCGGCGGGCTGAGCGCGAAGGGCGAGGCGCGCGGCGTCGCGCTCTACGACGCCTTCCTCGACGCGCCGGTCTGGGGCATGGGCTCCGCCGAGGCGGCCGAGATGGCGAAGCTCGCCGAGACGACCTACCGCGACCTCAACATCGCGTTCGCCAACGAGCTCGCGCGCGCCGCGGACGCCCGCGGCCTCGACGTCCAGCGCGTCATCGACGCGGCCAACTCGCAGCCGTTCAGCCACATCCACCGGCCGGGCGTCGCCGTCGGCGGCCACTGCATCCCCGTCTACCCGCGCTTCTACCTGGCCGGCGATCCGCACGCGCGCCTGCCCGCCGTCGCGCGGGAGGTCAACGACGCGATGCCGGCCTACGCGGTCGACCTGCTCGGCGAGGTGGAGGGGAGGACCGTCCTCGTCCTCGGCGTCGCGTACCGCGGCGGCGTGAAGGAGACGGCGTTCAGCGGCGCGTACACGCTGCGCGACGAGCTCGAGCGGCGCGGCGCGCGCCCCGTCTTCAGCGACCCCCTCTTCGACGCCGGCGAGCTGCGCGAGCAGGGCTTCGAGCCGTGGGACGGCGGCGCCGCGGACCTCGCGATCGTGCAGGCCGACCACGCCGAGTACCGCTCGCTGCGCGACCTCGGCGGAGCGACGGTCGTGGTCGACGGCCGCGGCGTGGTCGAGGACGCGCCCGGCGTCGAGGTGCGCCGGATCGGCCGGCCCTAGAAGACGAAGTGGCCGCCGCCGGCGTTCGCGATGATCCACGCGACGAGCCCGGCGATCGCGGCGACGACGAGGACGGCGCACACGATCTCCATCGCGCTGAGGCGCGTCCCGGGTCGCGAGCGCCGGCCTGGCGAGTGGTACCCCATGTCGCGAAGCTAGCAGCGGGGCTACACGAACGCGCCGAGTGCCTCGACGACCCGTTCGGCGGCGCGGCCGTCGCCGTAGAGCGGCGGGCGCTCCTCCGGCGGCGGCGTCTCGAGCGCCCGCTGCGCGGCCGCGGCGTCGAGGTCGACCAGCACGTTCCAGCCCGCGTTGAGCGTCTCCACCCACTCCGTCGTGTCGCGCAGCGTGATGCACGGGACGCCCGCGAGGTACGCCTCCTTCTGCACCCCGCCCGAGTCCGTCAGGACCGCGCGCGCGCGGAGCAGGAGCGCGGTGAAGTCGAGGTAGCCGAGCGGCGGGCGCAGGTCGACCTTCGCGCCGAGCGCGTCGAGCAGGCCGGCCGCCTCCAGCCGCGCGCGGGTGCGCGGGTGCAGCGGCAGCACGACGCGGAACGGCATCGCGACGAGCAGGTCCACGAGACGGGTCAGCCGCTCGACGTCGTCGACGTTCCCCGCGCGATGCGCGGTGGCGAGCAGGAACGGCTCGTCGGGCGCGTCGACCTCCCGCTCCCGCGCCCGCGGCTGCACGGCGAGCGCGACGTCGACCATGACGTCGCCGACCAGCTCGACCTTCCCCGCCGCGCGCTCCGCCCGCAGGTTCGCCACCGCGCTCTCCGACGGGCACAGGAGGAGGTCGGCGGCGTGGTCGACGAGCACCCGGTTCAGCTCCTCCGGCATCCGCCGGTCGAACGAGCGCATCCCCGCCTCCACGTGCGCGACGGGGATCCCCGCCTGCGCCGCGGCGAGCCCCCCGGCGAGCGTCGAGTTGGTGTCGCCGTAGACCAGCACGGCGTCCGGAGCCTCGGCGGCGAGCAGCGGCTCGAGCGCCTCCAGCATCCGCGCGGTCTGCGAGGTGTTCGACCCGCCGTGGATCCCCAGCTCCACCTCCGGCCGCGGCACGCCCAGCTCCTCCACGAAGACCGTCGACAGCTCGTCGCCGTGGTGCTGGCCGGTGTGCACGAGCGTCTCGGCGTGCCGCGCGCGCAGCGGCCCGGAGACCGCGGCCGCCTTGACGAACTGCGGCCGGTTCCCGATGACGGTGAGGACCTTCACGTGGCGGAGGTCGCCTCGGCGATCCGCTCGCGCAGCCGCGTCGCGGCGTCGCGCGTCAGCGGCCCGCCGCGCTCCAGCTCGTGGTCCTCGATCGCGTGCACGGCCTGCACCTCGCGCGTCGTCGACGCGAGGAACGCCTCGGTCATCGACCGGATCTCGTCGCGCGCGGTGACCCGCTCCTGCGCGCCGGTCAGCTCGATCACGTGGCGGCGGGTGATCGACTCGAGGATGTGGTCGTCGATCGGCGGCGTCCACAGCCTGCCGTCGAGGACGTAGAAGAACGACGACGTGGGCCCCTCGAGCACGCGCCCGTGCGGCGTGACGAGGAGCGCCTCGTCGTGCCCGCGCTCCTTCGCGAGGCGCGTGGCGAGCATGTTCGCGGCGTACGAGAGCGACTTGATCTGATCGAGCAGCCGCGGCGGCGCGAACTCGACGACGGCGAGGGAGATCGACGGCTCGGGCTCGGTCTGCTCCTCGATCAGCAGGACGCGGTGCCCGCCGCGCGTCACCAGCACCCTCAGTCGCGCATCGCCGGGGTCGGCCGCCGCGAGGAGCGCGTCGACGTCGGCCCGGATCGCGTCGACGTCGAGCGGCAGGCGCAGCCGCTCGGCCGAGCCCTCCATCCGCGCGAGGTGCTCGTCGAGCGCGTACGGGCGCCCGCCGTACAGGCGCATGACCTCGAAGACGCCGTCCCCGCGCAGCAGCCCCTCGTCGGTGACGGGGAGGCGCGCGTCGGCGGCGTCGCACACGGTGCCGTCCAGGCAGGCGAGCGGCATGGGTCGCGAGTCTATGCTCGACGGCATGGCGCCGACGCGCGAGGGGCTGATCGCCGAGCTGCGACGGCACGTCGGCGACGAGCGGGTGCTCGCCGCCATCGCCGCCGTTCCGCGCGACGTCTTCGTCCCGCCGCAGCGCCGGCGCTCCGCCTGGGCCAACGAGGCGCTGCCGATCGCGGGCGGGCAGACGATCTCCCAGCCGCTGGTCGTCGCGCACATGGCCGAGCTGCTCGAGCTGCGCGAGGGCGAGCGCGTGCTCGACGTCGGCACCGGCTCGGGCTACCACGCGGCCGTCCTGGCGCAGCTCGGCGGCCGCGTGTGGAGCATCGAGCGCGACCCGGCGCTCTCCGAGCAGGCGCGGACGAACCTGGACGCCGCCGGCGTCACCGGCGTCGAGCTCGTCGTCGGCGACGGGACGCGCGGCCACCGCCCGAAGGCGCCCTACGACGCGATCAACGTGGCGGCCTCCGCCCGCGACGGGATCCCGCAGGCGCTCGTCGAGCAGCTCGCGCCCGGAGGCCGCCTCGTCATCCCGGTCGGGGAGCGGCTCGTGGTGGTGCGCGACGCGGGAGGCGTGCGCTTCGTGCCGCTCGTGCCCGGCGGTTAAGCGACGCGCAGGCGGCGCTCGGAGCGCAGCGCGTACACCGGCACCGGCTGGCCGCGCCCTGCGACGGCCTTCTCACCGGCCGCCACGAGGCGGACGCGGCTGTGCTCGTCGAGGCGCTCCCACGTCGTGTGGCTGACGAACAGGGCGTGCGGCGTGCCCTTGGTCGCGGCCTGTAGGCGCGCCGCGACGTTGGTCGTGTCCCCCACCGCCGCGTACTCCATCCGCCGCTCGGAGCCCACGGTCCCGGACATCACCGCGCCGCTGTTGAGCCCGACGCCGAGCTTGAAGGGCGGCAGCCCCTGCTCGCCCAGCCACGTGTTCAGGCGCGGCAGGCGGACGGCGAGCAGCTCCTCGGCCGCCGCCAGCGCCTGGATCGCGTGGCTCTCGCGCTCCACCGGCGAGCCGAAGACGGCCATGATCCCGTCGCCGAGGTACGAGACGACCGTGCCGTCGTTGGCGAGGATCGCCTCGCTCATCTCGCCGAGGTACCGGTTGAGGACGTCGATGACGAGCTCCGGCTCGGCGCTCTCGGCGAACGTCGTGAAGCCGCGCAGGTCGCAGAAGAGGACGGTCGACTCCTGGCGGACGCCGGCGATGCCGCCGCTCGCGTCCTCGCGGGCGAGCAGCTCGTCGACGACGGGCTCGGGGACGAAGCGGCCGAACAGGAAGCGCATCCGCCGGCGCTCGCGGGTCGCGAGCAGCGCGGCCGAGCCGAGGGCCCCGACGCCGCCGACGACGAGCGCGAGGACCGGCGGCACGACGGCGACGACGGTCCCACGGTCGAAGGCGAGTTGCGCGCCGACGAGCCACAGGGCCAGTGCGGCGACGCCGATGGCCACCGACCACCGCGCGCGCAGGCGCAGCGACGCGAGCGGCACGACGAACGCCATGGCCACCGCGGCGAGCACCCCCGCCCACCAGGGCGCCTCGCGCAGCGGGAAGCCGCGCAGGACTGTCGAGATCGCGTTGGCCTGCACCTCGGGCCCGGGCATCAGGCCGTCGCGCTCGGTGGGGACGGGATGGAGATCCTGCAGCGACGGGGCCGACGCGCCGACGACGACGACGCGGCCGCGCACCTTCGCCGGATCGAGGCGGCCCTTGACGAGGTCGATGAAGCGGTAGGTCGGGATCGTGCCGGGCGGGCCGTGGTAGTCGATGAGCCTGCTGTCGAACCGCTCGACCTGCCGCCGGGTGGCGGCCTCCGCAGCGGCGACCGCGAAGGTCTCGAGGCCGTCGATGCTGTGGTGCACGCGGCGCAGGACGGCGCCGGTGTCGACGGGCGTGCGGGTGTTGGCCGCGCGGGCGTGCGCCGGGCGCAGCGCCTTCCTGCCCCCGAGCACGTTCGTGTCGCCGTTCTCGAGCACCTCGGTCGTCGAGAGGACGGTCCCGGGGGCGCGGGCGACCGCGTCGTACAGCGCGAAGTCGGCCGCTTCGTTCCCGCTCGGCTCCGTGAACTGCACGTCGTAGGCGATCGCCCTGACGTGCGCGCGGCGCAGCGCGTCGATGGCGCGGGCGTGCCAGCGGCGGTTGATGGGCCAGCGGTTGAGCGCGGCGATGTCCTCGGCGTCGATGGCCACGACGGCGACGTCGTGGGCCGGCGTCGGGCCGCGGAGCTGGAACCGGGCGTCGTGCGCCTGGCCCTCGACCCGGTCGGCGACGCCGGTGGCGCCCACGGCGAGCGCGAGCAGGGCGGCGATCAGCCCCGCCGCGACGACGCCGAGGCGCCGGCGCATCAGTCCCCCGCGCGGAGGTCCGGGCGCTTCTCGACGAACAGCGCCGCGAGCTCCGGGTCGAGATGGGTCCCCGCGAGGGCCTCGATCTCGGCCAGCGCGTCCTCGACGAGCCAGGCGGACTTGTACGGGCGGTCGGACACGAGCGCGTCGAAGACGTCGCACACGGCGACCATGCGGGCGACGAGCGGGATCTCCTCCGCGCGCAGGCCCTCGGGGTATCCCGTGCCGTCCCACTTCTCGTGGTGCGTGCGGGCGATGACCTCGGCCATCCGGACGACGGGGCTGCGGCTCCCCGCGAGGAGCTGCGCGCCGACGGTCGTGTGGGTCTTCATGACCTCCCACTCCTCCGGGCCGAGCGGGCCCGCCTTGAGCAGGACGCGGTCGGGGATCGCGATCTTCCCGATGTCGTGCATCGAGGACGCGTGGAGGATC
>DASZDF010000184.1:0-3331 GCA_035942275.1 Solirubrobacteraceae bacterium
TCGGCAGCGCGACGAGCGACTCGGCGAGGACGTTGTCGAGGTTGCCCTGCTCGGCGGTGAGCAGCGGGACCGACAGCTTCGCCGTGGCACAGCCGACGTGGATGGCGACCGCCTTGCGCGACTCGAACGCGTAGCCGGCGAACACGACGATGAAGACGAGGAACCACATGTACGCGTTGCCGTGCGGAGCGACGCCCCACATCGTGATCGCGACCTCCACGGCGGCGAGCGGCGGCAGGACGTGGAACCACTTCGCGGCGATGCGGTCCCACGGCAGGACGAAGCAGAGCAGCCCCGAGGCGACGCCGAGCCCGGTGATCATGTGCGCCCGCGGATCCACGGCCGGCTCGAAGAGCTGGTTGACCGGGATCGACCCGAGGGAGCCCACCAGGAACAGCAGGCCCGCGAGCCTCCCGATCAGGAGACGCTCGCTCGCGCGCATGGAAACGGCCGACATCGCCGACATGCCACCTCAGTCGGCATATTTGCCACCAGGCTTGAGATGTGCTACCGGCCGGCCAGGGCCCGATCCGCCCAAAATGCACGATCTTCCAGTCCGATGGCTGTCGAGGGGTCGGCGCCCGCGATGTACTCCCTCGCCAGCAGTCCCCAGTCCGCCCCCGCCCGAAGCTCGCCGAGAACGCTGAACAGCAGGCCCTCCATGCGCCGCAGCAGCAGCGCCTGCGGCGGCAGCGTCTGGCGCCGCATGTGCTCGAAGTGCTCGGAGCGCGGGGAGCCCGTGGACTCCATGTGCGCGCGCACGTACTCGGGGTCCAGGCGCCGGAAGCCGCTGACGAAGAACCACGCGCCCGCCTCCGAGATCTGGGCGAAGACCTGCTCGGGCGCGAAGCTGTCCGGATCCGGGAGATAGCCGAGCGACGCGAGGAGCCGGTGCACCTCCGCCGGGTCGCCGTCGATGACCGCCTGCGCGAGCGCCCGCTCGTCGTCGAGGTAGCGCTGGTCGATCTGCCGCATGAGGCCGAAGTCGAGGAAGCAGACGCGCCCGTCCGGGCAGAGGAGGTAGTTGCCCGGATGCGGGTCGCCGGCGACGAGCCGCTCGTTCGCGAGCAGACCCCAGAAGAAGCGGTAGACGATCTCCGCGAACCGGTCGCGCTCGGCCTCCGGGCGCGCCTTCACGTCGGCGAACCCCGCTCCGTCGACGAACTCCGTCACGAGCACGCGGCGGGTCGACAGCCCGGTGTCCACCGCCGGGATCTTCACGTGCGGGTGCCCGCGGAACACCCGCGACACGCGCCGCTGGTGCTGGGCCTCGAGCTCGTAGTCGAGCTCCTCGGAGATCCGCTCGCGCAGCTCCGCCCCGAGCGCCTTGACGTCGAGCCCGGGCGCGAGCCTGCGCACGAGCGGGAAGAGCATCGCCATGTTGCGCAGGTCGGTCTCGACCGCCTCCGCGACGCCCGGGTACTGCACCTTGACCGCGACGTCGCGCCCGTCGAGCGTCCGCGCGCGGTGGACCTGGCCGATCGACGCCGCGGCGACCGGCTCGCGGTCGAACTCGGCGAAGGTGTCGCCCAGCGGCCCGCCGAGCTCCGTGCGCAGGAGCTTCTCGAGCCGCGCGAACGGGACGCTCGGCGCCGCGTCGCGCAGCGTGGCCAGCTTCTCCTTGAACGCCTCGCGCTCGCCCTCGGGGACCATGTCGAAGTCGATCGTCGAGAGGACCTGGCCGATCTTCATCGCCGCGCCCTTCATCTGGCCGAGCTGCGTGACGAGCTGGTCGGCCAGCGCGACCGGGTCGTTGCGCTTGACCGCGGCCCCGCCGACCATGCGGCCGAACTTGGCGGTGCGGGCGATCCGGGAGGTGGGCAGTTTCGGCATCTGATGAGGTACGGGGAGTGAACGCCCCCGGACCTCTCCTGGCCGTCGACGCGCCCTCTTTGATGTACCGGGCGTTCTTCGCCCTACCCAAGTCCATCACGGACGAAGACGGCCACCCGGTCAACGCGCTGCTCGGCACCGTCAACCTGATCCTGTGGGCGATCGAGAAGCACGCCCCGCGCACGGTGGTCATGTGCTTCGGCGCCGAGGCCGCCGTCTACCGCAAGGAGCTCTACCCGCCGTACCACGCCGAGCGCCCCGAGATGCCGCCCGAGCTGGCGCACCAGTGGGCGCAGGCCGACGCCTTCTTCGGCGCCTTCGGCTGGCTCGTCGAGCACCACGAGACGCTCGAGGCCGACGACCTCCTCGGGTCGCTGGCGACGGCGGAGACCGACGCCGGCGGCACCGCGCTGCTCTACACGGGCGACCGCGACATGTTCCAGTGCGTGTCGGAGAGCGTGAAGGTCCTCTTCCCCCGCGGCGCCAAGGACGGGCCGGAGCTGATCGGGCCGGCGGAGGTCCGCAAGCGCTACGGCGTCGGCCCGGAGCAGGTCCCGGACTTCATCGCGCTGCGCGGCGACCCGAGCGACGGCCTGCCGGGCGCGAAGGGGATCGGCGAGAAGACGGCGAAGGACCTCCTGCGTGAGCACGGGACGCTCGAAGCCGTCATCGACGCGTCGCTGCGGCTGCGCCCGCGGATCGGCGCCGCGCTGCGCGACGGCGCGGAGGAGCTGCGGGCGTTCCGCTCCATCGCCACGCTCGTCCATGTCCCGCTCGAACCGCCGCCGGACACCCCCACCGACTGGCTCTCCGCCGCCGCCGCGGCAAGGGCCCTCGGGATGCGCCGACTTGCGGAGCGACTCGAGCGCCTCGGCGAGCCGTAGGGTCGCTGCGTCAGAATGTCGGCCGCCGTGCGTCGCCTCCTAGCTCCGCTCCTCCTCGCGCTGCTCGCGCTGGCGCCCGCCGCCGCTTCCGCGGAGGTGCGCGGGAGCCTGCCGCTGAACGAGGGCTGGGAGTTCGCCGACGGCGCGGAGGGCCCGTGGCGGTCGATCAAGGTGCCGCACGTGATGGATCCCGACCCGACCGCCGAGGTGTGGGAGGGACGGGTGGCCTGGTACCGCCTGCGCTTCGAGGGGCCGCCGACCCCGGAGGGCCGCGCGTGGGCGCTGCGCTTCGGGCAGGTGCGCCGCCGCGCCCAGGCGTTCCTCAACGGCCGGCCGATCGGCCGCAACGCCCATCCGTACACCCCGTTCACGCTCCCCGCGCGCGGGCTGAAGGAAGGCGGCGAGAACGTGCTCGTCGTCCGGGTCGACAACCGGCGCACGCCCGGGTGGCGCGAGGGCTGGTGGAACTGGGGCGGGATCACGCGCGGGGTGCAGCTCGTGCCGCGCGGCCAGGTGGAGCTGCGCGACACCGGGCTGCTCAGCGAGGTGCACTGCGACGGGACGTGCACGGCGCAGGTCCGCCTCGACACGTGGCTGACGAACCGCACCGACGC
>DASZDF010000185.1:0-2775 GCA_035942275.1 Solirubrobacteraceae bacterium
GCGCTGCCCGAGCTGCCTGCGCAAGCTCAAGGACCCGTGCGGCAACTGCGGCAAGCCGCTCGACCCCGAGTGGAAGCTCTGCCCCTACTGCGAGGCGGAGATCCCCGGCGTCACGCCCGCACCCCGCCGGTCCCGCCGCCGGCGCAGCGAGCCGGTGGAGGTCACCGAGCCGTTCGCGGAGTCCCCGCCGACCGGCTGAGCGCCAGAGCGGCCGCGGCGGCGACCGCGACGAGCGACCACGAGAGCACCGCGCTCCCGAAGAACCAGGCGACGACGCCCGCCGCGAAGAGCAGGACGGCCCCGCCCGCACGTCCGATGCTCCGGCCGCGCCACGCCGCGGCGAGCAGGCCGGCGGCCAGCGCAACCGCGACGACGGTCGCCCAGTCGACCCACGGCAGGACGACCCACTCGTAGTGCGCGCCGAACTCGCGGTGTCCCTGGCAGCGCACCGCGCCGGGCGGCGACGCGTCCTCGAGCCAATACGCGTCGTGCCTCTCGTTGTCGCAGCGGCTGCCCGGATTCGTGAACCCCCAGGCGACGTAGAGCAGCCCGCACGCCCCCACCGCCAGCGCGACCATCAGCGGTCGGAACATCCCTGCAGCCTCAGGTCGCGTTCCACATCGTCGCGAGGCAGTGTCTCACCGGCTCAGGCCGGCCGACGCACGCCCGCGATCAACGAGCGCCCTTCGCGGTTGAGGTACGGCCGGACGACGCGGTGCGGGACGACCGTGGAGATCCGCCCGCCGGGCGGCGCCGCGATCTGCGACTGGTAGAAGCCGAACGCCAGCCCCTCGGGCGCGAGTTCGAAGTGGCGGTAGTTCCGGGCCAGCGGCCGCATCCGGCGCTCACGCAGGAAACCGACGGTCCGGTCGGCGAGCGAGTCGGCGACGCACGACCGGCGAGCGCCCTTCACGACGTCCGCGCGAGCGGCCGCGGCGATCGCCCGTAACGCAAGCGAGTGGTCGGCGAACAGGTCCGTGAACGCCACGCTCTCGCCCGACGGCACGCGGAGCGTCGTCGACATCCACCGTCGCCGTCGTTCCCACCCGGGAACCACTCCCGGACCGGGATCAAGAAGCTCACGACGCGCGTGCTCGCGGAAGAGGGCTGCGTTGACCGCTTCGAGCCCGTCCGCAGCCGAGACCTCCGGGTACGTGCCCCGCGTCTCGTAGTTGGCGAGCCGGAGCGGCGGCGTCGGCGTCGGCGAGACCGCCAGCGCCGGAATCCGGGCGGGTGCGGGGGCGCCCCGCGAGGCCCGCGAGACGTCGCCGTCGCCGCCGCACTCAGCGGCGAGCGCCCCGGCGGCGACGACCGCGAAGACCGCGATCGCTAGCGGGGCGATGAGCGATCGGGACACCTCTTCAGGGTAGGGTGTCGCGCCCTATGGAGCGCACACTGATCCTGGTCAAGCCCGATGCCTTCGCCCGCAACCTCACCGGCGAGATCATCTCCCGGTTCGAGAGCAAGGGCCTGCGGCTCGCGGCCCTGAAGCAGATGCACGTCACCGAGGACCTGGCGAAGCAGCACTACGCCGAGCACGAGGGCAAGCCCTTCTTCGGCGAGCTCGTCGACTTCATCACCTCGTCGCCGCTCGTCGCGCTCGTCCTCGAGGGGACGGACGCGATCCGCGCCGCGCGGCAGGTCATCGGCGCCACGAACCCGCTCGAGGCCGCCCCCGGTTCGATCCGCGGCGACTTCGCGATCGAGGTCGGCAAGAACATGGTGCACGGCTCCGACTCGCCGGAGTCCGCGGCCCGCGAGACGAAGCTGTTCTTCCCGGATCTCGCCTGAGCCCGGAGCGGCGTCGGTTGGAACTGATCCTCGCCAGCCGCTCGCCGCAGCGGCGGGCGATCCTCGAGCAGCTCGGCATCGAGTTCTCGGTCGAGCCCGCGGACGTCGAGGAGCTGGAGGCCGGCGAGCCGGTCCGCGTCGCGTGCGAGAACGCGCGCCGCAAGATGGAGGCGGTCGAGGGGGAGATCGTCCTCGGCGTCGACACCGTCGTCGCGCTCGACGGCAGGATCTACGGCAAGCCCGAGAACGAGGAGGACGCCACCTCCACGCTCAGCGCCCTGAGCGGCCGCACGCACGAGGTCGTCACCGGGCTCGCGGTCCAAGACGAGGTGGACTGCGCGATCACCCGCGTCACGTTCCGCGCGCTCTCCGACGAGCTCCTGAGCTGGTACGTCGGGACCGGCGAATGGCGCGACCGCGCGGGCGGCTACGCCATCCAGGGCCGCGGCGCCGCGCTGGTCGAACGGATCGAGGGCGACTACCTCAACGTGGTCGGGCTGCCGGTCGCGCTGCTGCTCGACCGGCTCCCATGGCTGATCGGGGCCGCGCGGTAGACTGGCCCGCGGCTGGGACCTGCCTCACGCACCGTGTGCGTGCTCGCATTTGCAGGGCCTTTCCTCTCTCCGCATGGGCTTCTTCAGCTACCTGACCGGATTCGGCGGCCGCGACATGGCGGTTGACCTCGGGACCGCGAACACGCTCGTCTACGTGCGTGGTCGCGGCATCGTGCTGTCCGAGCCGTCGGTGGTCGCGATCGACTCGCGATCCGGCGAGGTCCACGCGGTGGGGATCGAGGCCAAGCGCATGCTCGGCCGCACCCCCGGGACGATCCAGGCGATCCGCCCGCTCAAGGACGGCGTCATCGCCGACTTCGACGTCACCGAGGAGATGCTCCGCCACTTCATCCAGAAGGTCCACCAGAACCGCTGGGCCCACCCGCGCGTCGTGGTGTGCGTGCCGAGCGGGGTGACCGGCGTGGAGAAG